>JAOZIG010000052.1:0-5711 GCA_026014515.1 Candidatus Bathyarchaeota archaeon
CCTACAAACGAATGAAAGAAACAGGAATGGACCTTATCGTTGCTAACGATGTATCCCATGATAAGACAGGTTTCGGTACTGATACTAATGAGGTTTATATCATCGATAATGAGAAAAACGTAGAACACGTCGAGTTATCTGATAAATATGATGTGGCTTCACGAATACTTGATCTAGTGTTAATTCATCTGTAGACTTTTATCTAATCTCGTTAATTTGTCTCATCGCTACGAGACAAAATA
Source organism: Candidatus Bathyarchaeota archaeon (assembly GCA_026014515.1). GTDB lineage: Archaea > Thermoproteota > Bathyarchaeia > TCS64 > TCS64 > RBG-16-57-9. The sequence continues at coordinate 243 of JAOZIG010000052.1, forward strand.
CGTTTCTAATCGGATTGAATGTGTTTACTTGAAGCTATATGCGTGTTTTTAGCTAGATGTGGTTTAAATTGTTTAAAATATCTGATGTTATTCTCATAGGTTGAAAATAACTTTATTAAATGAAAGTGAGTATCAATAAAACATGAATAAACAAAAGACAAGTATAATCATACTATTATCAATCACACTCTCAATGCTGGGAGTATCAGTAATTCAAGCACAGAATATACAAGACTCATCAATGTGCTACGATTACGGAAACACAGACTTAATGCCCATTGGGGAAGGAAATACTATCTTTCAATACACGGACAAGATAGGACTCTGGGTCCAAATACAAAACCCACCAGACGTAACATATAGGGTAATATGGTACGATCCCAATGGAAACCAGTTTAGAAACGTAGCTGTCGATGTTATCGAAAAATCAGGAGCTGACTGGGGTATAGTCTTTGACTCAATTAATATCGCAGAATCAACTGCAAAAAACAAGCTAGGAGTCTGGACTGTAGCCCTATCGATTGATGGACAAGTTGAGGTAGAGACTGAATTCCAGATAATCAACTATGATTCATTACTCTCTAGCATTCAGTCAATTCAAGACCAGATACAGGATTTCATAGCGGAGAAAGACGAATTACTAGCAGAGAAGGAAACACTTGAAGATCAATTAGCGGATCTTCAAGCTGAAAACCAGGATTTACTAGATCAAATAGGTACAGGAAGCAATTATGAACAGCTTGTAGAAGACTATGAAGACCTTGAAGCTGATTATACTGCATTACAGGCTAGTCAGGGTACAACCAAGATGATGATGTATGCATCTATTGTGGTTGCTTTGATTGCTGTTGTTGTAGCTGTATACTTTGGTGTTATGAAGAAGTAATTCTTCCCCTCTTTTTTTATGGAAATGCATATTACTTTCTAGTCTACACGGTTATCGAATTGATTTGACCAAGATATTGGTGCTTTATGATAAATGGATGAGGGGTAACGCGGAGGATATGTGGCGTACCTCCTTCAAGGAAGCTTTAGGTGATGATGTGGATATGTATGATTTTGTCTACATGGAAAACGTAGAGGGATCATACAAGTGGTCTACTGATATTGTTGATAACGTTAAGGAGGCTTTTGGTAACCCTGAGGAGATCAAGAAGGCTATTGAGGGTTGTGAAGTAGTGGTTTCTGGTTATGGGCCTTTTACACGTGAAATTATGGATGCTTCGGGTGAGTTGAAGGTTATTGGTATTAGTCGTGGTGGTCCTGTGAATGTTGATCAGAAATCAGCCACAGAGAAAGGCATCTATGTGTTAAGGGCTGTGGGTAGGAACGCGGAGTCTGTTGCTGATCAAACCATGGGGCTGCTTTTGTCTGAGTTAAGGTATATTGCGCGTCATAATAAGGAGATCAAGACTGGAGAGTATTTTGAGAACCTAAGTGGTATGGGGCGTTCAGGTTATCTGGGATCTTTTAACTGGATGGAGGCTAATGGCAAGACTCTTGGTTTGATTGGGTATGGTCAGGTTGGTAGTCGTGTAGCGAAACGTGCAAAGGCGTTTGATATACGTGTGATTGTTTTTGACCCATATATTGATCAGCAGATATTGAGGGATGAGGGTGTTGAACCTGTTGACTTGGATACTGTGTTAGTTGAGTCTGATTTCGTGTCAATTCACTGTGGTTTGTCCCCTGAGACACATCATATGCTGAATACTGAAGCATTCAAGAAAATGAAGAAGACTGCGATTTTAATCAATACAGCACGTGGTAGTATCATTGATGAAAAGGCGCTTTATGATGCCTTGAAGAATGGTGATATTGCCTCTGCGGCACTTGATGTCTTTGAGGATGATCCTATTCAAGCGGATAACCCATTGATTGGTCTTGATAATGTGACAATTACCCCTCATACTGCTGGTAGGTCACCTGATACCGAGATGCGAGGTTATAGGCAGATTGCCCAACAAGTTGCGCGTTATCTACGCGGTGAAGGTATCGTGCCTATACATGTAGCTAACCGCGATGTAATAGCTTAGAAGTGTTGGGTTATGGCTGCGGACTCTTTTCTCGTGATTGATGCTGGTTCTGGTAGCGTCAAGTCTTTCCTTATTTCTCCAGTTGGTGAGGTTCTTGCTCGTAGTGAACGAGACTGGGATCGGGATAATTGGAATAGTGAAGAGGCTTGGCTTCAGATTGCGGATAGTATTTCTGAATTAACGCGAGGCACCGAGACTAGGGTTCTTGGGGTTAGCTCAACTAGCATGCGTGAAGAGTTCATATTACTTGAAGAGGATGGAAAAGAGATTCCTTTCAAATTATGTGATGAATCTGAGAAACATGGCTACAAAGTCTTAGAAGAGCATGGTGAAGCCATGTATATTAGTTCGGGTCACTGGCCTGTGCCAAACTGGATAGCGGGAGCTATTCTTCCATGGCTTTCTGAGGCTAACCCTAGGCTTTTTGATAGAGTTTCTTATGTATTGATGATTTCGGATTGGGTTAATTTTAGGCTCAGCAGTGTCGCTGGAGTTGAAGGCAGTGGTGCATGTGAGACTAGTTTATTCAGTATTAGAGACTATGACTGGGACTGGAGCATCATAGATCAAGTCAATTTACCTAGGGGTATTTTTCCAAAAGTATTGAGAAATGGAACTGAACTAGGGTCAGTCACCAAACAATCTTCTAATGAGACGGGTATTCCTGAGGGCGTGCCGGTTATTTTGGGTGGAGCTGATACTCAGTGTGGTTTACTTGGTATGGGTACCCTTAGTGGAGAGGCTGGTGCTGTCGGTGGAACAACTACGCCTGTTCAGATCGTCACGGAAAAGCCAGTTTTTGATGATGAGATGCGTACTTGGACTAATAATTATCTTGTCGAGGATAGCTGGATTCTTGAGTCAAATGTTGGATACACTGGACGTGGTATCAGGTGGCTCAGAGACGAGTTTGGTGATGGCATAAGAGGCTACGAGGATTTGACAAATGTAGCGAAAAAGGTGCCTCTTGGATGTAATGGAGTCTTGGCTTTTCTTGGGCCTCATGTGTTTGATTGTGGTCCTCCTTATTGGCCTATGGATAAGCTTGGTAACTTGCCTATTGAGCCAACTGTGACTGGTAGTCATAGTTTCAGTGTTTCTGTTTTGTCTAGGGCTATCTTTGAGGCTAATTGTTATGGGGTTCGTGCTAATCTTGATCAGCTTCGTGAGATTAGTGGTTTGGAGTTTGATTATCTGCATTTTTGTGGAGGGAATTCCAAATCTGATCTGTGGATGCAGATTCAGGCTGATGTACTTGATATGCCGGTTCATGTGCCTTTAATTCATGATGCATCAGCGGTTGGTACTGCCATTTTGGCTTCTATTGGCTCAGGATATTATGGTAGTGTGGATGAAGCTGTTGAATGCATGGTTAAGACTGGTAGAGTGTATAAGCCTAGACGAGACTGTGTTGAAGAGTATCAGACTCACTATGATCGTTGGATGCGTACTCGTGAGCGTCTTGGCCGTATTGAGTGATACTGCTTTTATTTGAAGCCTGTATCCTCTATGTGATTCATATGTCTGATATTGAGCAGGAGCTTCGTGAAAGATTAACAAAGGTGGGTCGTCAGCTTTTCGCTGATGGTTTAACCCATGGTGCGTCTGGTAATATTAGTGCCCGTATTCCGGGGACTGATACTTGTTTGATTAAGCCCAGTGGTTATCGTTTCTGTGACTTGGAGCCCGAGCATTTCCTTTTGGTAGATATTAACACACGGGAAGTCTTGAAAGGCACGGCAAAGCCCAGCATCGAGACCCCATTCCATACTAAACTGTATCTTCAGTGGCCTGAGGCGGGTGGCGTCGTTCATATTCACCCGAAATATTGTACTATCTTGGCTACGATAGGTGAAGAGCTTGTGCTTATGGGGCTAGATATCTATGGTGCTCCGGCTTTAGCTAAGGGGGTTCCCATGTCTAAGTTTGCACCACCGGGTAGTGAAGAGCTTGCGGAGAATATGGTGTCTGCGATGAAGGAGCATATCGCTTGTTTGATGCCTCATCATGGCAGTACTGCCATTGGTAAGAGTATCGAGGAGGCTGCGAAAAACGCGAAGGTATTGGAGGATTTAGCCCAGCTTCAGTATGAAATTATGCTGGTTGGTGAACCTGATCCTTTGCCTCAGTCGATGCTGGATATGCTTGTGGAACGGGCTAAAGAAAAGGGCTTACTGGTGTGATGATTTTTTCATCTCAGCCAGTTTATGTACCAGTGTTTCCTCTTTATCAAAGTCTTCGATTAATATAGCTTCAATTAACCCTGATTTGATAGCTGCGTCTAGTATTTTTTGTCCTTTTTCGTTTCTAACTATTACCGTACTGTGTCCTGCTGGGCTTCCAACGTTTCCCACGGATATGTCAGAGTACTCTGAAGTGAAATCGGTGCAGTGTGAGCAAGTTGATCTGATTAAGGGTTTTACGTTGGCTAGTTTTGCTCTGTGGAGTCTTTCCTCCCCGTTCCAAGCGTAGAATCTACCGTTTTTAATCTCAAACTTGGTTACTTGCCCTGGGTCTACATCGTTGTCTTTGAGGTACTGCATATAGTCATCGTAGTTGAATGTCTCCATACAGAACAATCCAATCTTCAGCGCGACAGCGTCTGCAATTTTCTTGTTTTTGAGGGGCCCATCCGTAGCTAGGCTCAGTCCCCGCATCTGGCATGTGGTGCCTACTACAGCGATTTTTTCGAGTTTTTCTATTTTTACGGCTTGTTTTACGCCGACTAAGGCTGGACTTGGTGTGTATTTTGTGCCTGCTGCTTTGATTACTTCTTCTCGGGTCTTTGCTACTTTTGGTTTGGGGACCCATATCTTGTCTTCTTCTAGGTCAGCTACGATTACTGCGTCGCCTCCTTCGTTGAGGAATTGGGTTAGGAGTGCGGTTACTACGCCGCCGTCTTGGGCTTTGCTGTGTATGTCTTCTTGTGTGGTTTTTGCTTGGTATGCTTTTTGGTATATGCCTGTGAGTTTTTCTATTGGTTTTCTTGTTCTTCCGAATACTTTTTGGTCCATGTCATCTGCGTCAAATGATGCTGATGGGCAGTTTGCGTAACAGATGCCGCACTCGATGCAGTTTCCTATGAGGTTTGGTATTGTGTTTTTGAGTTCTATTGCGTTTACTGGGCATACTGCTTCGCATGTGCCGCAGCTTGTGCAGATTTGGTTGTCTATTATGTCTTTTTTGAGGTCGTTAAATGTTTTTTTTGGTTGACTCAAATTATTTCAAGGAGTAAGATTTCGCTCTGAGCTTAACTATTTTTCCAATATTTGGGTTTAGGACCGGCTAGATACATATCAATATAGCGAGTTTATATCTCAAATGCTCAAAGTTTTTATTTTCCTACCCTATTTCTGTTGAGTCTTGAAGGTGCTAGATATTTGAAGCTAGACGCGATATTTAGACCAAAATCCGTCGCGGTCATAGGTGCTTC
>JAOZIG010000052.1:5721-10233 GCA_026014515.1 Candidatus Bathyarchaeota archaeon
CTAGCACTCCAGGGAAGGTCGGTTTTGTTCTTGCGAACAATCTTCTCAAGAGTGGCTATGAGGACCCTATTTACCTTGTTAATGTTAAGGGTGGCGAGATTCTTGGTAAACAGGCATACAAATCAATTACAGATATTCCCGGCGATGTTGAGCTGGCGGTCATATGTATTCCATCAAAGTTTGTGTTGGGTACAATAGAGGAGTGTGGCGAGAAGGGGGTTAAAGCACTCATTGTTATCTCAGCTGGGTTTAAGGAGACAGGTCATGAGGGTGCTGAGCTTGAGAAGAAGCTCGTTGAGGCGGCTCAAAAGTATGGTATGAGGATTCAGGGGCCCAACTGTTTGGGTGCTATTAATACTCATGTGCCGTTTGATTTGAGTTTTGCATCCACGCTGCCTAAGAAAGGTAGTATTGGGTTTGTGACTCAGAGCGGTGCATTGGGTACTGCTATACTTGACTGGATTATCGCTGAGGAGATTGGTTTTGGCAGTATCATTAGTTTGGGGAATAAGGCTGATCTTGATGAGGTTGACTTCATCGAGGCTATGGCTGAGGACCCTGATATTAAGGTCATTTTGCTCTACTTGGAGTCTATTGAGCGTGGACGTAAGTTCCTTGAGGTAGCCTCTGAGGTAGTTAAGAAGAAGCCCATCATGGTAGTCAAGGGCGGTACTAGCAGTGCTGGTGCAAAGGCTGCAGGCAGCCACACTGGAGCACTGGTTGGTAGTTTCTTGGCTTATCAGAAGGCATTTGATAAAGCAGGCGTCATCCTGAGCGAGAGCATGGAGGATCTGTTCAACTACGCTGTTGCGTTTACTGAGCAGAGTTTACCAGAGGATGAGGGTATTGCTATTGTTACGAATGCTGGTGGTCCGGGTATTCTCAGTACTGACTTGATTGAGAAACTTGGGCTAAAGATGGCTACATTGAGTGATGAGACACGCCAATACTTGAAGGAGAACCTACCTGCTGCGGCTGCAACTGGTAACCCTGTTGATATTCTGGGTGATGCTTTGCCCGATCGTTATGCGGTTGCTTTGGAGGCTGCTTTGAAGGATGATAATGTGCACAGCGTGCTTGTCTTGTTGACACCTCAAGCTATGACTGATAGCTTGACTACAGCAAAGCATATTGTTGAGATTTCCAAGCAGTACAAGAATAAGCCAGTTATTACTGTGTTTATGGGCGGTGACTGGGTTGGTGAGGCAGCCGAGTATCTAAAGGATAAGGGTGTGCCTTGTTATAACTTCCCAGAGAAGGGCGTTAAGACCCTTGATGCTTTGTATCAGTATGCTAGACATCTGAAGCTCCCAGAGCTTGAGCCACCAGAGTATCCTGATATTGATAAGGACAAGGTAGCTGCTATCTTCAAAGCAGTTAAGGACGATGGACGTAAGGTATTGTTCCCACATGAGGCTTCTCAGGTAGCAAAGGCTTATGGCGTCCCTGCACCGGGTAGCGCGTTGGCGACTACGGCTGATGAGGCTGTGAAGTATGCTGATGAGATGGGTTACCCTGTGGTTATGAAGATTGTAAGCCCTGATATCATGCACAAGACGGATATTGGCGGCGTAGAACTGAACCTAACCAACGCAAATATGGTAAGGATCGCTTTCGAGGAGATCATGAGAAAATCAAAGAAAGCCCAACCCTTAGCAAAAATCTATGGAATCACTGTAGACCAGATGGTACCCAAGGGCAAGGAAATGATCATTGGCATGAGTCGAGACCCACAGTTTGGACCCATGGTGATGTTTGGCTTGGGCGGAATCTATGTCAACTTCCTGAAGGATGTCGCGTTTAGACTAGCACCTATGAATGAACGCGAGGCACAGGAGATGATGGAGGAGACCAAGAGCTATACTTTGCTGAAGGGTGTGCGTGGTGAGGCTCCATCGGATATTGATGCTATTCGTGAGGCTATTCTGCGTGTGGGTCATCTTGTATGGGATTTCCCTGAGCTAAAGGACCTTGACATCAACCCGATCTTTGTATATGGTGAGGGTAAAGGCGTAAGCGCCTTGGATGTTAAGATTACCCTTTCCTAGTTTTTCACGATAGTTATTGCTTCGGCACGGGTCATATCTGTGCCGTATTTTCTCTCAAAATAGTAGGTGATGTTTCCTATGTCTCGTTCAAGTATTTCCTCAGCGTTATGATGGTCTTTGGTTATGTACTGAGGCCAGTCGATTATCCAGACATGGGTATCCATGTCTATTAGTATATTGTACTCGCTGAGATCGCTGTGGACGACACCTGCCTTGTAGGCTTTTCTCATGTTTTCTAGTATGTCATGGAGGAAGATTTCTGGTTCTTCGAGGCTGATGATGTCTGATAATTGGGTTCCCTTGATGTACTGCATGACGATGGTGTGACGATTCTGATAGATGGGTTCAGGAACCTGTACTCCGGCCTCTTGCATCATCTGTAGTGCCTTGTATTCTGTTTCTGCTGCTAGACGGGACTGGTATTGCCATGAGCTGTGACGTCTGTCTGCTAGGTATTCTCGTTTACGTTTGGTGTCTCGGAAGCTGGTTCTGCCTAGTCTATGGAACTTTACTGCTACTGTTTTATTGCTTGGTGTGATGCCTTCGAATACGTCTGCTTCTTTGCCGATGCCGATTGATGGTCCTAGGTATTCCAGTACCTCTGATTTTACTAGAGCGTTTAATGCTAGTAGGTCATAGCCGTTATAGTTCATCAAGTAGCCGAGGTATGGGTCCCTTTCCCTATAGATTAGCTCGTTCTTGTATAGTATGTCGAGTCTGTGATCTATCTCGTTGATGTTTAAGCCACTATAACGTAGCACCTCATCATGTGGGACAATCTGATGTTGGATCATTCCTAGTTCAATTGCTTGAAGAACGCGTAGATCATAGTTTTCTAATCCGGGTAATGCTTGGGCTGCTTTCTCGGCTGATGACACAAGGAGTAGAAGCCTTGGTGGCTTATATCATGTTTAGTCGGTCTTTGAGGGCGATTGAGACTGGTACACCTACTACGCCTGCGACAAGCATCTGAACCATATTGAAAGGTGCCTCTACCATGGCTGCAGCTAATCCATACATGAATACCTGTACTATGAAGTAGCCTCCTACCATGCATGCTCCGCCTGCTACCCACGCGATGATGGTCTTCTGGAGTGTTCTTCCTTCACTGGGTCCAGCTAGTTTTCCTGCTACATAACCTTCTATGCCTTTGATTACTGCTGTGAATATGACCCATGTGTACCATCCTCCGAGGAGGTCTGCGAGTCCTGAGCCTAGTCCTCCTGCGAGTGCGCCTACGATTGGTCCGAAGGTTAGTGCTGTGGTCATGACTATTGCGTCTCCGAGGTTGAAGTAGCCGCTTGTTGCGGGTATTGGGAATGCGAATAGCATTGTTGCTATTGTTGCGAGTGCGCCCATCACTCCGATGGCTGCGATTTGGCGTGTGGTTAAGGATGCCATGGGTTATTACAGTTATAACTATAATATAAAATATTCTAGTTTAAACTATAATATAGATAATTTTGTTATAAGGTACCAAATAGAACTTAATAATTTAATAATATTGAGATTTAAAGTAATATTTAATGAAGTGAATTGTTGAATCCGAAAAAGTCACAAAAAGTATTCGTCTCTGCTACTAGAACTGATCTAGTCAATGAACGTGTTAGCGTTTTAGAAGCAATTCGTCAACTCCAATTTCAACATGTTACAATGGAGTATTTTGGAGCTGATCCACGAGATTCAATTGAAGTATGCCTTGAAAGGGTACGTGAATCAGATGTTTACGTAGGGATAATTGCGCATAGATATGGAAGTGTTGTAGAAACTACTGGAAAATCATTCACTCATATGGAATATGAGGAGGCTAGAAGAATTGATCTTCCTTGTTATATCTATATTCGAAGTGATGAAAGCCTCATTCTCCCATCATTTATGGAACATAATCCTGAATCGATGAAGAAACTTAATCAATTTAAAGCTGAGTTAAAAAAACAACATACTGTAAATTATTTTAATGATGCAAATGATTTAGCTATTAAAGTTGTTGTAGATCTTTCGAAACGAATCAAAGTTCTTGACTATGAAGTATTAGAAAAAATGTTAGTGATTGTTTCTGAAAGATATCGTCTTATACAAAAAGATACAGATTCAAAAATACACTATCTTCAAAAAAGATTAGAAAGCATAGGCGTTATTGAAACAGCGGGTTTAATGTGTCCTGTTTGTGGGAGATTACTTGAAAAAGAGGAAGCGGGATTATCATTTGGAATGAAACATCCAGTATGCGCTGATTGTCTAGTAGACCGAACTGATGATGTAATCGAACAATTAACTACTCAACATCCTGAGTTTTTATCATGGGTTGAGGGATGTAAGAAAATGGCTGAGGATTATATTACTAATCGAGATAAACCTTAATCTTCTCTAAAAACGTTTTATTAGTATATTAAATTTAATAATAATGATATAAAAAAATCTTTCATGGAATAGCGGCTAACAGGGGGAGGGGGGGTCAAGCATC
>JAOZIG010000053.1 GCA_026014515.1 Candidatus Bathyarchaeota archaeon
TGTGGTAAAAAACCGAAAAAATCATAAAAAAACAGAAAATAAACTAAATAAAGCCGATTTTTTTATTGGAAAAATTGCTGTAAATATAATTTTTTATTAAAAACATCACTCAACTCAACAGGCTTTATACTCGTCCTATCATATTAATTATTAAATGTCAACCAAATACGTCCTCTGTTCACATTGCCACAAATCAAACCCAGTAGAAGACACGAATCGTTTTGAACAAAACTGCATCTTCTGCGGCCAACCCTTCATGGTGCCACAGGAAAAAGAGACACAACTGGTCTCGAAAAAAGTTGATAACCAGAGAAACAGGGAGCATGAGGAAGGACAGCCTAACCAGATTGAATCCGCAGGCAAGACGAAGCCTATAAACAAGAATCAGACAAAACCCCTACTCTAGATGAGCCTTTCAGGGTTGAGCTCTTGATGAAATCAGGGCTTAGTTGATAGGCTGTATCCAGTTGATTTCTTCAGTCTCATAGTCATAGGAGCCGTATTGGGTGTATTTTGTTTCTTCTAGGATGTCTGCGTATCCCCAGATAGTGTAGTCAAAGCTCTGTCTGTCTCCAAACTCGTCCAACTCGCATCTACCAGTCAAGCCCACATACTCTGCTGCAACCATTGGAATCCTTTCCTTTAGATCAACTGTCTCTGCTGATGCTTCTTCAATCACGGATAATACCAGAATCCAGATCCCATCATAGATGTTTGCCTCAACTATGGTCATATCACGCCCAAACTCGTCACGGAACTCATCGTTGATACTCTCAGCTAACTGTGAGTCAGCTAGTTGCTCAACTAGGCTGAGCATTTTTACGTCTGATATGGGGCCGTTCAGGGATTCTAGGCTCTCCTTGTAGTAGTCTGTTCCCCCGTAACTGAACCATGTTACGTTGAGAAGCTCTGGGTAGTCTTGTGTGAGGCTCATTATCTCTGGTAGAGCACCTCCACAGTGGAGTATGGCTATTTCCTCTGATGGGTGTGTCTTGGTATAGTTTTTCACGGTTTCAGCGATTTCGGTTAAATTGATGTTAATGGATTCAATAACCGGCTCATAATCCACGGTTTCCCCGTATTCCACTCTATACTCGTATTCATCAACGATTTCACCGCCCATATCAAGGATTTTTTCCTGAAACTGATCGACTACTCGCTCAAAAGAGTCTCCTATCACTATCACTTTTCGTATACCTATATCTGTCATGGTTTGGGCTAATGGTCCAGTCTTGTGTGCATATGTTGGAATAAGCCTGAAACAAGAATCATCGATGTTGAAACCAAATGGCTGGGTTGCACCGATGCACATGAAGGTCATGTTGGTGTTTAACATATAGGATAGGCTCTGGTCGAGGGCTAGATTATCGGGCATCCCCACAATCAGGTCTATGCCTTCATTTTTACATTTCATCACGGTTTCGAGTGTTTCATGCACTCCTTCTACAGGATAGAAGATAACATCAATATCCAGTGTAGTTCCAGTCTCGTTTAGATACTGTTTTACGTCCCGTTCAGCCATGTCTGCTATAAAATTATAGAACTCTTTTGTCTCTGGGAAAAAACGGGAGTTATACTTGTCGATTACGGCGATTTTTACTGTGCCCAGTTCAGAGAGGTCTTCTGCCTGTTCTTCGACTGGTCTTGAAAATACGATAAAGGCAACCAGTAAGATGACTACTATAAATGGAAGATTGTCTTTATTGCCCCAATTCTCCATGATCTGATGTCGAGTTCTATCATAATAAGGTATTTTGAAAAAAACATTTTACAAAACACATCCGTTGAGCTTATCAACCACTAAACCCCCGGTTTGAATATGAACAAGGATACGCGGTGCTTCGGAAACAAGGACCCAGTGATGGCTGAGTACCATGACACCGAGTGGGGTGTACCACTCCATGACGACAACGAGTTATATGGGTTACTTGTGCTGGAGGGGGCGCAGGCTGGGCTCAGCTGGAGAACGGTGCTTCATAGACGAGAAGCCTACCGGGAGGCTTTCGCTGGGTTTGATCCCTTGGCGGTGGCTGAGTATACCCCTGAGAAGCTTGAGGATATCAGGGAGAACAGTGGGGTCATCAGGAACAAGTTGAAGATCGCCTCTGCTGTGAAGAACGCCAAGGCTTTCATCGAGATACAGAGTGAGTTTGGTAGCTTTGACAAGTATCTCTGGCAGTATGTTGATGATACCCCTGTGATGAATGGGTTCAGTTCATGGAAGGAAGTTCCAGCCGAGACCGAGCTAAGCAAACAGATCAGCAAAGACTTGAAGAAACGTGGTCTGACCTTTGTGGGTCCAACGATAATGTACGCGTATATGCAGAGCGTTGGAATGGTAAACGACCATCTGACTACTTGCTTCAGGTACCAGCAGATAGTGGACGAGTACGGGCAATGAAAGCCGACACTGTACTCATCAACGCAAACATAGTATCCATCGACAAAGATGACTCGGTATTCACGGCGTTAGCCATCAAGGACAAGCGTATCCAAGCACTGGGCACCGAAGAGGAGATGGACCAGTATATCGGCGGAGAGACGCTGGTTCTTGACCTTGAAGGACGCACAGTAACACCCGGGTTCGTGGATAGCCATAATCATACATGTGAGTATGGGTTCAGCGAGTTGATACTGGACCTCCGTTACCCCAAGGTACAATCAATAGATGATATAGTTGAATTGGTCAAAGAAGCAGCAGACTCCAAACCAGAAGGATCATGGATTAGAGGAGTAGGATGGGATGATGCCCTACTCAAGGAGAAGCGACCACCCACACGACAAGACCTAGACCCTGTTTCTCCTAATCATCCCGTTATATTGGATGCCCAGACCCCTGTTCAGGTGGCTAATAGCTATGCTCTTGATCTTGTAGACGCAGCGTATTCATCTGATTATGATGGATTGCTTCTTGATCACGATGTAGCTTACAGGATTAGGCTTCTAGCTCGGGATTATAGTGTGGATGAGTGTAAGGAGGCTATTCTGAAGGCGCAGGATGCCTTGTTTAGGGTTGGTGTTACTGCTCAGAAGGATGCTGGATGCACTGATACAATGATAGAGGCTTATAGAGCGCTTCACGCTGAGGGGCGTCTAAAGATGAGAAGCTACCTCATGATTGGCATCCATAATGGACAGACCACTGTAGAACTAGCCAAACAAGCAGTTAGCAAATACAAGCCAGAAGGCGATGACAAGCTCTATCTTGGTGCGGTAAAGTGCAGCTTTGATGGAAGCGGTGGAAACCGAACCGCTTGGCTGTATGAGTCTTGGAACCGTAATTATACTGAGATTGATGGGGAGAACACTGGTGGCCCAATTATCCCTGAGCCTCATATCTATCCTGAGATTGCGAAAATTATCCATCGTGCTGGTTTCCAGATAGGCGCTCACTGTGTTGGAGATCAGACAATAGACCGTTATCTAGATGCCATCGAGGCAGCCATCATCGCTTCTCCAAGAAACAACTCACGACACAGTGTCATCCATAACAATCTTCCAACAGACTACGCGTTGCGAAAAGAGACCGCTATGGGGGATAATGTCATAGTGGAAGCCACCAGCGCCTACCTGTACTTTATCGGTGATAATTATGCGGGTAGTTTTGGGCCTCATAGAAGCAGACGATTGATCCCCCTACGCACCCTCATAGACAGGGGTATCGTTGTTGGTAATGGCTGTGACTGGAACACATGCCTATTGAACCCCCTTTACGGTGTGTATGCGGCTGTGACGCGGAGACCACGCAAAGGCGTCTATGGTGAACAGCCGTTTGGAGTAGATGAATGCATCAATCCATTGGAAGCTTTCAGATCCTATACTTGGAACAGCGCCTACTGTATGTTCTGGGAGAATAACATTGGCAGTCTTGAAGCTGGTAAGTATGCTGATCTTGTGGTCTGGGGTGTTGATCCCTTCAGCGTCGAGCCGGAGATGTGGCTTGAGTTAGCTCCTGAAGCCACTATGGTGGATGGTGAATGGGTGTACAAGGCATGATCTAGGCTTGTAGGGTCTTATTGATCTGTCTCAGAACCACTTCTTTTGTTATCTCAAGCATCATGTCTACGCTTCCATCTGGGCTTGTTGATACTGTCGTGTATCCCATGTTTTCCCAGATTTGTCTGAGGGGTCTGCCGGATTCATCGGTCTCCTCAGTAGTGAAGTATAGGGCAGTGTAGCCTTTTTCGTAGAGATAGACGAGTTCAAGCAAACCAAGGTATCTTCCGATCTTTTTCCTTTCTATCAGTGTAGCTGAGCTGTCTGAGAAGTAGGTAGCCTCCTCGGAGCTGTTGTAGCCGTAATCGAAGGCGGTTGGGGCTTCATCTAGGTATAGTATCATACAGATGAAGCCGGGGTTACTGAATCTCTCGCTGAGCTCGTTTTTATCATATTGTAGGTTTTCCCTGAATTTCTGGTGATCGATAATTGAGACCTCATCGAGTATTTTTTCGCTGTTCTCTGTGTAGACTTTGATGTGTGCTTTTCCGTTGAGGGATTCACTGAGGATGTCTTCAATCCTGTTTACTAGTTCCGTGAACGCTGGTATCTGCATTTATGAGTTATACCTTCAGTGGGAGTATCATGTTCTGGTATAAAAAATCCAGTTATACCTGTTTTTTCATGGATAGGCAATACCCACTACCCACACAGTATAAAAGGGAGCAATTGTAAATAGTCCTCTGAATATCTGCCAGACTCGTCTGGAGGATATGTGAAAATGTTGGAGAAACCAAAAATAATACATCTGGTTCTGGATGTACTGAAACCCCATCAACCCCCACTACCCGAATTCGCCTCATTCGTTGGAGAGCTACCGGGATTAACAAGAGTAGACATCTCAGTCGTTGAGATGGATGAAAAGACAGAGAGCCTTAGGATCATTGTAGATGGTCAGAGCATTGACTATGAGGACCTAAAAGGACATATGGCTAGGCAGGGCGCTGTCATCCATAGCGTCGACAAGGTTATCGTAGAGTAAGCTATGCCTCTCAAGCCTTCTCATATTACATTTCTCGATAAACCGAGTGATCCATCAGAGGGCTTTGTATTATTCGCCGCTCCCCTAGACGCAACCACATCAAACCGCAGCGGTACACGCTTCGGACCGGACGCGATCCGTAGGGAGAGTGCTTTTCTTGACACTTATTCAGCTAGAACAGGGCTGGACTGGGATGACCTAGAGTTATCTGATATCGGTGATGTGGATTGCTCCACAGTTGAGGCGTGCCTTAGTGGCGTTGAGGATACCATCAAGGAGACTACTGGGTTTCCTGTGATGCTTGGTGGAGAACACACTATTACTCTTGGAGCTATAAGGGCTCTGAGACCAGAGCTTGTTGTGGTGTTTGATGCTCATCTTGATCTTCGTGACGAGTTGTTTGATGAGCGGCTCTGTCACGCTACCTATCTCAGACGTGCTATCGAGGAGACAGGCTGCAATGTTCTCGTGGTTGGTGTACGTGCTCTCAGCGGCGAGGAGGTAGAGTTCGCTGAGGAGGATGACCATGTCTCATATATCCCTGCCCAAAAATGCATCAGAGAACCCAACTCAGTCGTTAAACACATAGCGAAAACAGTGCATGGCGCTGGCTCAGTGTATCTGAGCATCGATTTGGATGTACTTGACCCCGCGTATGCGCCTGCGGTGGGTAATCCTCACCCTGAGGGTGTCTCGGTTACATGTCTCATGGATATGGTTGACGCTGTCATGGGTGGAAATGTGGTTGGATTGGACTTGAACGAGGTTTATCCCCACTATGATCAGGGAAATACGGCTACAACGGCTGCGTATGTGGTTATGGAGAGCCTGTATAGTATGCTGAGGCACCGTGATGAGTGAGGAGTTTAGCTGGGATGTTCGTATCCCTTTGGTCTCGAATGTCTATGTCTTGCTTGATATCTTGATTGTTTTACTTGTTTTGTCCCTTGGTTTGGCTGGGATCGTGTTGTCTTTTGTTGGTTTTGATAAGGTGTATGATGTTTTACGGGTCTTCGTAATCGCTGATGGCTTTGTAATACTGTTGTTGTACTCGGTGATGGGGTTCGTTTTCCTGAACCGGTTTCAACTCATCTATCATATTGACAGTGAAGGCGTTCAGGTACGTGTAGGAGAGTTTGAGAGCAGCCTAAACAGGGCTGCTTGGAGGGTCTCTAGTTTTGTTCAAAGATACTCGTTTACAGGCGGCAGAGTTCATTCATTGATGAATGAGGAGCATTTTACGCCTTGGAGCAGTGTCACCCGGTATTTTTATGATCCAAAGCATCGTGTTGTGAGTCTTACTGATGATATTCGTCCTTTGATGAGGATATATTGTACAAAGGATAACCTTGATGATGTTCTTGAATTTGTCAAGATGAAGGTTCCTGAGCCTGATGAGTAAATCATGTTTAATAACAAGCAGAGGTTCTCGGTGCTATGAGTGATGAATCTGGTTTACGGTGGGCGTACAATATCCCCCTGTTGACTAACAGATATATGCTATGGGATTTTGCTCGACTCTTTTTTGTGACGTTTGTTGTTGCTACTGGGATATTGTTTGTGGCGACTGGATTCGAGGTTCTGTCTATCATGCCCCTTGCCTTAGTAGGTGAAGCCATATTCATCGGGTTATTCATCCTAACCTCCATACTGTTAGGAAACCATGTCGGCTCTGTCTTCATACTCGACAAGAATGGCGTTGGTAGCAAGGTCTCACGTAGGATGAGCAGACTGAACAAGGCAACCATCGTGTTAGGGGTCTTGGCTGGTAACCCTAGTGTGGCTGGCGCTGGGTTCTTGGCTAGTAGTCAGGGTGAGACGTTTCACCGGTGGAGTGGCTTTGAGAAGGCTACCGTTGACGCGAAGCGCAGGGTGATTACTTTCCATAATAGCTGGCGATCTGTGCAGCGTATCTATTGTTACCCGGATAACTTTGAGCAAGTTGTGGCTTTTGTGAGTCTTATGTTGCCGGGTAAGGTTGTTTATACTAGCCGTATTGGTGGCTTCTGATAATATTATAATGCCCCGTTGCATATTGTGGGTGAGTGGCAGATATGAGTGATGAGGAGATAGTAGGAGTCAAGGGTAGAGTAGCGCCGGAGAATCTTGGTACTAGCTACCTGTTGTCCGCTGGATATGATGGAGCCCAGAAACGAGCCTATGTACGATTATACGAGCCTAAGGAGCAGCAGATCTATCTCTGGTATGATAACAAGAATCATCTGCCATATCTATTATCAAAGAAATCCGAGGCTGAGCTCAAAGAGAATGGTAGGGTAACTGGTCACAGCGGCTTCGTCGGGTTCCAAGAGGTACAGAAATATGATTCACTGTATAACCAGATGATACCCGTCACCAAGATTGTTGCCGAGGACCCCCTGAGTATAGGTGGAGGCGGTGGCTGCATACGGGCGATGCTTGAGGAGAGCTGGGAGAGCCGCATCAGATACTATGCCTGCTATATCTATGATATGGGACTGGTGCCGGGGATGCCATACCGGGTGGTTGACGGTGAGCTTGTTGCAGATGACTGGAGTATGCCGCCGGACACCGAGGCACAGTTCAACGCGGTGCTAGAGGGCAGTGAGGAGCGTTTCGTTGAGCCCATGAAGGAGTGGGCGAGGCTTCTCCAGATGCCTGTACCGGACATCAGGCGTGTCGCGGTGGATATTGAGGTTCGTCCAAGCGTGGTTAACCGTATGCCTAACGCTGATGAAGCGACTGATCCCATAATCACAGTGGCTTTCGCTGGATCGGATGGGTTACGGAAAGTTATCTTCTTTGATGACTTGAACACTGGTGAGGTTGTGGGGGATATTCCGGGGGCTACTGAGGCTAGACCTTTCACAACAGAACGGGAGCTTGTAGAAGAAACTCTACGAATTATTAACGAGTACCCCGTGGTTTTAACCTTCAACGGTGATGATTTTGACTTTAAGTATCTGCGGAACCGTGCAAGGAATCTTGGGGTGCCTGATGATGATATTCCCATTACTATTGGTCGTCGTTTTGCGTTCCTGACAAACGGTGTGCACATCGACCTCTATCAATTCTTCCGGAATAGATCGATTCAGGGTTATGCGTTTGGTAATGCGTACCGTGAGTTCAGTTTGGATGATATTACTCAGGGGATTTTGCATCAGGGTAAGATTCCTGTGCCTGATTTCAACCAGTTGACTATGGCTGAGATGGCGGAGTACTGTATGCAGGATGCTTTCATCACCTTTGAGTTGACCCACTTTAACGATAACCTTGTCATGAACCTGATGGTGATGCTTCAACGCATCAGTAAGATGATCCTAGAGGACTTGAGCCGGTTTGGTGTGAGTCGTTGGATTCTTGCTTTGATGGAGTGGATGCACAGACAGGAGAACTGGCTGATCCCAAATACTCAGGATATTATCATCAGTAAGGGTGGAACCACCACTGAGGCGATGATTAAGGGTAAGAAGTATCAGGGGGCTATTGTGCGTGACCCTGTGCCGGGTATTCACTTCGGGGTTACCGTTGTTGACTTTGCTAGCCTGTATCCATCTGCTATCCGTAACTGGAACCTGAGCTACGATACGTTGCTATGTGAGCACGAGGAGTGTAAATCCAACCTGATTCCGGGTACCCCCCACTGGGTGTGTACCAAGAGAAACGGTATGACCAGCACACTCATCGGAAGCCTAAGAGACCTGAGGGTTCTCTGGTACAAGCCACTAGCCAAGGATCGGAGCTTGACTGATGATCAGCGTCAGTATTATCACGTTGTTCAGCAAGCCCTCAAGGTCTTCCTGAACGCATCATACGGTGTGTTCGGTGCTGAGAGCTTCCCCTTATACTGTCCACCGTTAGCTGAGAGTACAGCAGCCGTTGGTCGTTACGCGATGGAGGAGGCTGGCAGGAAATCCGAGGAGCTTGGGATGGGTGTGCTTTACGGTGATACTGATAGCGTGTTCTTGGATCACCCGACTCAGGAGCAGACTGATG
Organism: Candidatus Bathyarchaeota archaeon; assembly: GCA_026014515.1. Lineage (GTDB taxonomy): Archaea > Thermoproteota > Bathyarchaeia > TCS64 > TCS64 > RBG-16-57-9. The sequence continues at coordinate 8,954 of JAOZIG010000053.1, forward strand.
GTTTGGTTCAGTGGGCAGATGAGGCATTGGGGATCGACCTAGAAGTAGAGAAGACTTACAGGTACGCTGTTTTCAGTGACCGGAAGAAGAACTATCTGGGGGTCTATGATGATGGGCACATGGATATCAAGGGATTGACTGGTAAGAAACGGCATATTCCACCGATACTGAAGGATGCCTTTGATGGTTTAACCCATATATTGAGTGAGGTTCAGACGCCCGATGAGTTCCCAGCCGCCAAGGAGGATATCAAGGGATTGGTTCAGGAGGTTCATCACAGGCTCACTGAGCGCGAGTTTAAGATCGAGGAGGTTGCCTTCCAGATGCAACTGGGTAAGCCATTGAAGGCTTATGATACGAATCCTCAGCACGTGAAGGCTGGACGCATGCTTGAGGAGATGGGTCACGAGATAGACCAAGGAGACATCATCTATTATGTTGTGACGAAGGATGATGTGTTACCCGCAATAGTAGCGAAGCCCAAGGATGTTGATGTCAAGAAATACGAGGAATACCTTGAGAGCACATTCGGACAATTATTAGATGCGCTTGATATGAACTTCGATGCATTGGTTGGAAGACCACAGCAACAAAGCCTCAGCGCATGGTTCGGATATTAATTCATCATTTTTAGTTAAACATTAATATTATTATCATCTAAATTCTATTGATCTTGATGATTTTGGATATTCAATATAGAGATTCTAATGGAAACATTACAAATGGGTCCCTTACAATGTCGCGTCTGGCTTTTCTAAAGCATATGGCAATTGCTGGTCAACATTATCAACCTAAACTATCAAAATTAAAGAAAATGATCGGGTATTTTTTTGTTTTTTCAGATTTTTTAAACAATGATGATTTTCAGCAAAATAAATTCAGTTCACCAAACATGCAAATTTATGATCCAACTCAAAAAAGCTTTTTCTCAAATTTAGCTGGTAAATCTATTGCTGATTATATAGCTAAAGAATATTATGACACTCGTTTTACTTTATCTTATGAATCAGTGTTACAAGGATACGGTTACCCTATACAAGGATCAAGGCCAGATCTTTATTGTGTAAGTAATAATCGCTTGGCGGACTTTTCTATTGAATGTAAAGGCTATTCCAGACGTTTTGTTGGTCCAAGAACAATGAATCGAATAAAAAATCAAGCGAACGCTGGTTTAGTTCCTGTCGCCTTTACTATTGCCTCAGTTTCACATAATATGTATGATGATATCAAAGTAAAATATTATGATCCTATAGCTGATTATTCAAATTACGATCCTACT
>JAOZIG010000513.1 GCA_026014515.1 Candidatus Bathyarchaeota archaeon
CGTGGCTGTAGGTGAAGCAGAGGAATCAGCAAGAAGAGACCTAGAAAAGAAGATAGAAGAGATCGCCAACGCTGACCCTTGGCTAAAGGAACACAGGCCAAAGCTTGAGTGGGCTGGATACAGCTTTGCTTCTTCAATGGTCTCGGTTGACCACCCAATTGTACAGGCTATCGGGGCGGCTTATCGTGATGTTACCGGGAAAGAGCCTCTTCATGAGGGTATGACTTATGCTTCTGATGTGCGGCACCTCATCAATGTAGCCGAGACCCCTACCACGGTTTTTGGTCCGGGGGATGTTCGTGTGGCTCATGGTGCTAACGAGTTTGTGCCGGTTGATGAGCTTGAGACGGTGGTTAAGACGCTGGCTTTGACTATCATGCGGTTTGTGGGTTACGAGGAATAGTATTGAAGCGGGTCGGTTTAATCGTCAATCCATATGCGGGTATCGGTGGAAGGGTCGGGCTCAAGGGCAGCGATGGAAAAGAGATCAGACAAAAGGCAATGGAGCTAGGCGCTGTACCCATGTCACCCATGCGTACAGTCGAGGCATTGAAGCAGCTCAAGGGTCTTGAATTTGAGTTATACACGTATCCCAAGGAGATGGGTGAGAACGAGGCACGCGAAGCCGGACTAGAACCAATTGTTGTCGGTGAGCTGGTTAATGATACAACTGCCGATGACACCAAACAAGCAGCGGAACTCATGCTTGAACAGGACTTGGATTTGCTTGTTTTCGCTGGTGGTGACGGTACTGCTCGGGATATTTACTCTGTTGTGGGTGACAAGTTGCCTGTTCTGGGTATCCCAACTGGGGTTAAGATTCATTCAGGTGTCTACGCGGTTGATCCAAGAGGCGCTGGTGAGTTATTGAAACGTTTCATCGAGGGTGGTAGCGTGGACTATAAGCTTGAGGAGGTCATGGATATAGATGAGGAAGCCTTCAGACAGAATACCCTTCAGGCTCGTCTCTATGGTTACATGAAGACCCTCTATGTCGAGGAATACATTCAGGGCGGAAAAGAATCCAGTGTGCTTACTGATGAGTCCAGCAAGATTGGTATAGCCAACGAATTAACCGACGAGATGCTTCCTGATGTCTACTATGTGCTTGGACCCGGGACCACCGTTGAACCTATCGCTGAGATTCTAGACGTCAAGAAGACACTCTTGGGTGTGGATATTGTGTTGAACCGTGAATTGGTGGCTTCTGATGTGAACGAGGAGCAGATACTGGAAACCATTGATGATAAGGATACACGGCTCGTTGTCACTGTGATCGGTGGTCAGGGCTTTGTTTTCGGTAGAGGTAATCAACAGATCAGCCCAAGGGTCATCAGAGCAGTCGGGAAAAACAATATCATTATCGTGGCTTCGCCGGAT
>JAOZIG010000498.1 GCA_026014515.1 Candidatus Bathyarchaeota archaeon
GCTATTGGTAGCGAGACATGGGGTAGCATACTCAGTCCAAGCAACAATTGTGGTGTGGCTGGTCTCAGACCTACTTATGGACGGGTAAGCAGACATGGTGCTATGGCGTTAAGCTGGACCCTTGATAAACTTGGTCCATTGTGCCAATGTGCCGATGACTGTGGATTGGTGCTTGAAGCCATCAGCGGACCAGACTCAGCAGATCAAAGCACATACAAAGAGAAGTGGAGCTACAAGCCAGAAGAACGAGACTACAAGATAGCTGTAATCAAGGACTATCTTGAGGGAAAACATGAGGCAGTGGCTGAAAACTTCAAGGAAGCCATGAAGACGCTGGAAAAGTACTGTACAATCGAGGAGATTGAGTTCCCAGAATACCCATATGAGGCAGTTACACGAGCAATACTCAGCGGAGAAGCCGCAGCAGCCTTTGATGACTTCACCGAGAAAGGATTAGCAGCAGAACTAACAGCACCAGAGGACAGGTATGGACCCTATGCGCGATCACAGGTTCTCGCCAAGGATTATCTACGGGCACTCAGACTACGGGAGAAGATGTGCAAAATCGCTGAGGACATCATGGAGCCGTATGATGCCGTTATCGCGCCTACAAGTGGAACCACGGCGCATCCAATAGACAAACCGTTCCCAGTTAGGCGACCATGGGCACAGGGAGATATCATGGGTGCAGTAGGAAACGGAGCGGGACTACCATCAATAGGTGTACTGAGTGGTTTCAGCGAGGAGGGGCTCCCTACTGGAATACAGTTTATGGGCAGACCATATGATGAAAACATCATACTGAGTATCGCCAAGATGTATCAAGAGAGAACAGATTGGCACCTGAAACACCCAGCGATGTTCATGGAATAACACCAGAAAACTCTTCAGAAAGTATTTTGTCCGTTGTTACGGACGTTATTTTATTCTTCGCGGATTACTACCGTGTCTGATAGGTAGTTGAATAGCCGCTGATTCTTGTCACGGTACATGAAGTAACCGATCAAGAAGTCAAAAGGCAGCAGGAATACCTTACCGAATGCTTCGATGGCTGCGTCCATGAGGCTTAGAGGTGCTCCGCCTTCCTTAGTTATTCTTAGATTCATCACCTTCTTGCCTATACTCTGACCATAATAATGGTCCATGAACATGAAGTATAGGAACTCTAGGATGTTGTTGAGTCCGAATGTTACGTTGACGCCTTGTACCATTCTGTATCCTGGTAGGTTCATGAAGCTCAGTAGTACCCCGAGGATTATCCCGTCTATAATTAACGCAATGAATCGCTGTGTCCATGTTGCTAGCTCAATGTAACCTTGTCCTTTGGGTTTCATTAGCTCTGCTCCGCATTTGGGGCAGTACATGTCTCCTTCATCAT
>JAOZIG010000144.1 GCA_026014515.1 Candidatus Bathyarchaeota archaeon
AACAGGAAAAAACACGGAACAAAACATCACCATCAACCCCCAGAAATACACCCAATACGCACAAACAATCCACACCCTCCACAACCAAGGACACACACTGATGGTAGTCTGCGGCGGCGGAAAACCCGCCCGATACTTCATCAACCAAGCAAAACAACTAGACGCCACCCCCAAAATCCAAGACCAACTAGGCGTAAAATCCACCCACATAAACGCCCTCCTCTTCATGGCAGCCCTCGGCCCCATCGCAGACCAGACACGCATCTACCAACGAGCCACCGACCTAAAACACGCCCCAGAAGACAAAGTCTTGGTAGGCGGAGGATACAAGCCCGGAAGCAGCACAGACTACCGTGCAGTAATATTCGCACAACACATGCAAGCCGACCTAATCATAAACGCCACAGACATCGACGGTGTCTACACGAAAAACCCCAAGGTTCACGCCGACGCCGAAAAGCTACCCGCTCTCACCTGTACTACCCTTGAAGAAATCATCAAACAGAACACCCGTCAAGCCCCCGGAGAGTATGGATTATTCGACCTCAAAGCCGTAAGACTCGCCAAGAAGATTGACATCCCGATAATAATAATAGATGGAACCGACCCAAATGAGATATTACGAGCCGTGGAAGGCACTCACAACGGCTCCACTATAAGGTGAAGAAACTGATCGCTGAAGGCATATGTGGACGAAAATTCAATGTAACCCATCCCCCCAAAAACCCCGAAGAAATCTGCATACACTGCGACAAAGACAGCTGCATGACCTACATGCTCTACCTCTACGCGGTAACCCACTACAATAACCCCACATCCTAATCATCACCCCCCACTGAAACCTTAAGTAACGTTCATATACCGTGCCAAAGTATCAAAGCTAACCCAGTGACCCACAATGTCCTCAGGAAACGCAACACTCGACAGATTCAGGTTCCAGCGAATGCTAGAAAGACTAGAAGAACTAGAGGGTCGTGGGACCGAACTCGTCACAGTCTACATCCCCCCAGGCAAACAGATCCACGACGTAATGACAGACCTCCGCAACGAGTATGGTACAGCGGTAAACATCAAATCAAAGACCACAAGAAAAAACGTCCAAGACGCCCTAACCAAGGCCATGGAGCGTCTCAAACTATTCAACAAGGTACCAGAAACAGGCTTAGCAATATTCGCAGGCACCATCGCCAGTGATCAACTTGGCGTAGGTGATATGCAGACCTTCACACTGATCCCCCCCGAGCCCATCGGCATCTACTATTACAGATGTGAACACAGGTTCATGCTGGAGCCCCTCTGGGAGATACTTGAACACGAGGACAGCTACGGAATACTGGTAATCGACGCCAAAGACGCGACATTTGCATTACTAAAAGGGCAACGTGCAGATATACTCAAAGATATGAGCAGCGGAGTAGCCGGTAAGACCCGCGCAGGTGGACAGTCCAGCAGGCGTTACGAGCGACTCAGACAGATGCATCTACAGGAATACTTCAACCGAGTAGGGGACCACATGACAGACCTATTCCTAAACCTCCCTAACCTCAAAGGAATCATAGTAGGTGGACCGGGTCCAACAAAAGAAGAGTTCATCAAAGGAAACTATCTACACCACGAGATAAGAGAAAAAATCATGACCACTGTTGACACAGGGTACACCGGTCATGAAGGCGTCAAAGAGCTGGTAACAAGGAGCAGAAGCTTCCTAGAGCAGGTCAGATACACGCAGGAACGTAAAATAGTGCAAGAGTTCCTGAAGCACCTTGGAGAAGACGATGGATTAGGCACCTATGGTGAAGATGAAGTCATAACCCAGCTCAAGAACATGAACGTCTATACCCTGCTTCTAAGCGCGAGCATAAGACGCTGGCAGGTAACCCTCCAATGCAGAACCTGTGAGTTCCAAGAGACCAGAATCGTTGACATGGATGATTACGAGGAGTTCGTGAACAATCTCAGCGATCTAAACTGTCTCAAATGTAGTGGAGGCAACTATGAGATAGTTGAACGAGAAGACCTGATCGAGGTTCTTGTAAAGATGGCGGAAGACGCCGAGGCAAGACTTGAAGTCATCAGCACCCACACGGAAGAGGGCGAGATGCTCCTAAGAAGCTTCGGAGGCATCGCAGCCATCACAAAGTACCGAACATATTAGGGTTCTTTCAAGAACTCATCCACAACTGGATCAACAAAAGCCCAGTCTTTTCCCTTAGCGAAGCTAGCCCTTTCATCCTCACTAGTAGGAATCGTGTCGAACTGACACTCATCATGCCCAAGAATCATACACCTTGTGTGAATCATCTTCTTGGTTGGATCAGTCGCCATAATCTTCGCTGGGTCAATCAAGCAATACATGGCTCCAAGCTCCGGCTCACCATACTCCAACATTATCTTACCAAGCTCACAAAGGGGTGGCTTGTCTTCTCTGTTCTCCCAGAAACCATACTTGGGGAGCCCCTGATGTCCTTGTTTTGTTCGCTCCGCCACGTATTCTCCGTATTGTTTGATGCTGTCGAGTATCAACTGTTTTCCAGCGTCCCATCCAAGTGTATCAACAATAGTTCTGCTAAACGCTAGATGTAGCAACGCTAGTCGCTGTGTTACTACTTTTACCTCGTTCTCTGCCTCAGCTAGAGGCACCATTTTGTCTGACATAGAAAATAAGGGAGTCTGGGATTGTAAAAGGGTTTAGAGGCTCATACTGTAGCCGATGTGCTCGTATTCCTCGACCACAGCCTCGCCGCCAGAGCCACCAAGTATCAAGAGCTCCTCGACCTTCAAGGTATCCTTGATATCCTGAGCACCCTGCTCAAGATCACCCGCGTTTTCTCCAGCATAGATGGTAAGCTTAACAACAGGTGCGTTAAGGCTTACACCTCTCTTGTTCTTCTCGGTACGTATGCTGCTGATGGCTGCGATAACCATGTCACCGATGCGTTCAGCTTCCTCATCTACGAGTGATTCATCGTATTTGGGCCACTCAGCTAAAGTGATGCTGTTGTCTGGGTCGTACATCGTCCTGTAGATTTCCTCGCTAAGGTGTGGTGTAACTGGCGCCATGAGCTTCAGCATATCCCGTAGCCCATTATACAGGGTCCACTGAGCTGCCTCCTTTGGATCACCCTCACCGTAGAGCCTTGTCTTGGCTGCCTCTAGGTAGTGGTCACAGAAGACGTGCCAGATAAAGTTCCGTGCTGCCTCTGTGGCGTTCATGAAGTCACAGTTCTCCATGGCTTCTGTTGATCGTTTGATGGTCTTCTGCAGCTTGGTCATGATCCAACGGTCTATCAACTGTGGCTTAGCGTAGCCTCCATCATAGTCTTCAAGCCTCATACCCGCGAAACGTGCAGCGTTCCAGAGCTTGCGCATGAACCTCCAACCGTATTCTACGTCTTCCCATCTGAATGGGATGTCTGTACCTGTTGATCCTCCTGCGGCTGCCCATTGGCGTGGCGCGTCTGCTCCGAATTTCTCGAATACTTCAGGTGTGGAGACGAAGTTTCCTAGGCTCTTGCTCATCTTGCGTCCGTCTCCGCCAAGTACCATGCCGTTGATGAGTACGCTGTCGTAGGCTGTTTCATCGAATAGGGCTAGGTGTCTTACCATTAGGTAGTATGCCCATGTCCTGATGATGTCCTGTCCACTTGGGTGTACTGATGCTGGGAACTGGCGTTGCCAGTTTGGCTTGTCCGGCCAACCGGCATGAATTGCACAGGTCATGCTGCTGTCGAACCATGTGTCCATTACATCAGTGTCTGGTACGAACTCGGTTCCGCCACATTCACAGGTATCTGTGATGCTTGTTACTTTGGGGTCTACTGGTAGTTCATCTGGTTTGGCGAGCCTGATCTTTCCACAGTTCTTACAGTACCATGCTGGAACAGGTGTAGCGAATACCCTTTGTCTTGATAGTACCCAGTCCCAGTCGAGTCCAGTTGCCCAGTCGAGGAGTCTTTGTCTCATCCAGTCTGGGTACCATGTGATGGCGTTAGCTGTCTCTACCACCTTATCTGTTAGGCTGATGGTTCTCATGAACCATTGGAGTGCTGTCACTACCTCAATGGGTGTGCTGCATCTCCAGCATAGCCCTACTTCTTGGTCTAGCTGTTTCTCATCTTTGATTAGGTCGGCTTCACGCATATCTTTGACGAGTTGTTTCTGTCCATCGTCAATCTTCATGCCCGCGTATTTTCCAGCTACCTCTAGGAGTGTGCCTTGTCCATCGATTAACTTGATGACTGGTAGATTGAACCGTGCTACCGCAACTACGTCCGCCTTGTCTCCATAGGTACAGATCATCATGGCGCCTGTCCCAAACTCTGGGTCAACCTCATCATTCGCTATGATGGGTACCTTCTGTCCAAAGTATGGTACAGTGGCTTCTCCGCCAATCAAGTGGCTGTAGCGTTCATCGTCTGGGTGTACGCTTAGTGCTACGCATGCTGGTAGGTAGATTGGACGAGTAGTGGCAATTAGTACCTCGCCGGAGTCGGTGCCAAATGGGATCGTGTAGATTTTACCCTGCTTGTGCTCATGCTCTACCTCAGCGTCAGCGATGGCTGTCTCACATCTTGGACACCAGTTGATTGGGTGCTCACCCTTGTAGATCATGTCTTTCTCGAATAGCTTGAGGAAGCTGAGCTGTATCTTGCGCATGTACTCGGGCTCCATGGTCCTGTACTCTGTGGTCCAGTCAATACTGGCGCCCATCCTGATTACTGCTGTCTTCATAATCTGGATATATTGCTCGATCCATTCCTCGCACATCTTGCGGAAGACATCTGGTGGGACATCACTCTTTCTGATTCCCTTGGCTTTTTCAACTGCAACCTCGGTTGGTAATCCGTGGCAGTCCCATCCCTGTGGGAACAGCACGTTGAAGCCCGTCATTCTCTTATATCTAGCCCTAATATCAAAATAGGTCCAGTTCAGGAAGTTGCCCATGTGGAAGTCGCCGCTTGGGTAAGGTGGAGGAGTGTCAATGCTGTAGACTGGTCGCGTCTCGTCGTCCCAGTCGTATCTGTTTACTCCTTCTTCTTCCCATATCTGCTGCCATTTTTCCTCTGATTCGAGGAAGTTGATCTTTCGTGGTAAGACATTCATTGTGTTTTTTCTCCTCTTGGCGTTTGGTGCGGACCCTGAGCCATGCAATGGCATAGGTGGTTGGTTGGTTTCTTTAAAAGGTTGTCCGCGGCGGTCTGTCCTGTGGGCGATGTATCTATAATCCGTTTATGCCCTTCTGGGGGCAACAAAACGATACCCCATAATCCTCACATCAGACTAAGATACTTGATTGCGTTGCTTCAATATATATTTTCAGTATTACTCTTCTAAGAAGAAGCTAAACGGAATAATAGCCAATGTAACAACCGAGAGAATCAGGTAGACCATGTTTGGGGCATAGTTCTTTGTGATGAACCCTGTGGCGACTGGACCGATGACCATTCCTATCCCGAATACTGTCTCGTAGATGCTCATCTGGAAGCTTCTGGACTCTTTGGGTGATTTCTGGGCGATATAATTCAGTATAATGGGTTCAAGGACTCCGTTAGCTAGTCCATATATGGCTAAGGGTATGGCTATGCCCCACGCGTTGTTGACCCACGCGATCCAAGCTAGCGAGATTGAGAGCATTACGCTGATGAGTCTAACCGAGCGCTTGGTGCCCCATTTAACGAGGCGTTCGACTCCGAAGAAACCCATTGCTTTTGCTATGTTGCTTATTGTGAGAAGAGTACCAATGATTGATGCCGCGATGCCGATTTCCCCCATGTAACCAGGTAGTATGCTGAAGTAGATACCGCTGCTCAACGTGTACGGGAAAAGGCAGAGGTAAGCAATTGATACTTTCTGCAAGGCTTTGAAGTCGATACGCATCTTACCCTGTACCCCATGAAGGTTACCATAAGGCAGCAGCTTGAATGCGATGGTCAAGACACCGATAACCACAAGAATGCTCATCAATGCAAATAATGTCCTGAAACCTACGTACTCCCCAATGAATCCTCCGAGGAATGGACCCACTACTAAGCCGCTTATCCAGCCGAGATTGTAAAGACTGATGTTTCTCGTGAGATCTGTCGGCTCTGATAGAGCAGCTGTTATGCTGCTTGATGAGACCCAGAAGGTACCCGATGTTAATCCAAGCAAACCCCTGAGCAGTATCATGTGCTGTATATTGTCTGTAAGAGAGAATGCACCGATACTGAATATGTTCAACGTAGCAAAGACAAGATAGAGCCTGATCTTCTCATATCTATCCATCATTAACCCAGCTACTATGGTCATCACTGTGTATCCTGCTGCGTGGAATGCTCCCATTACTCCCAAGGTCATATAATCTGCGCCTTGTTGTTCGGCGTAGACTGGTGACATGAGCATGGTGGTGCTGACTGCGCATGCTATTAGAAATATTACTGGGTATAGGTATCGTAGTGGGGGCTTCATAGGGGGGTCACAGTAGTTTGATTTGGTGGTCGCTCTTTCTTGGACCCTTTAATGTTATCTCCTCAGATATAGTTGCTTCCAATCCATCTACTGCAGCGTAAACAGGTACTCCTGTTTGTTCAGCTAGATACGTTGCCTCTTTCTCTGGACCAGCGTTTAGCATTCGCATTCCGAAATGAGTTAAGATACATGCCTTTGGCTGAGCCTCCTTGATGATCCTCAACGCCTCATCAGTGTTCAGGTGAATGTTGAGAGGGTTATTCCTAGGCCACATAGTACACAGGATCAACAACTTCAAGTCGTTATAGCTCTCCGAGACCCCCTTGAAGTACCCCGTATCACTCGTATATCCAATGTTCCCGTTACCCGTAGTTATTCTAAGCCCTACAGTATAGGGGTCACTATGCTGTGCCTCAGTAGCCGTGAACCCAAGCTCCCCTACTTTGAAACTTGTACCCTCATAGAGTTCAACGAGGTCGCGCACCAATGCCTGATGATAGCCGCTGATCGATGGCCCTATGCCTTCAGCTCCCCTAAGCACACTTTTAGCAGCCGCAAGTACCCCTCGTTTGGCTCTGGTGCCTTTCGTCATGGCCTCAATGAATACTTCGGCATCCGTGTAATGATCAGGGTGACAATGAGTTACGATCAATCCGTCTAATTTATCTGGACTTAGTCCAGCCCAGTTGCCAAATACAAGTGCTCCGGGGCCGGGGTCAATGTGTACCTGGGTGTTTCCCTCTGTGAGTCTGATTCCAGCGGTTCTTCTGCGCTGGCTAGTCATTACGAATCTTCCTCCCCCTGTACCGAGGAAGTGTAGAGTGGTCTCAGGTTGAACTGTCATCGTTATAGTATTTCTCCAGCTAGGGCTCCTGTGTGTCTTTCTTGTTCGACTGTTGGTTTCCCGTTGATGATGACATAGTCTATGCCTGTTGGGTAATTGTGTGGGTTGCTGAATGTGGCTGTGTCTTTGATGGTCTCGGGATTGAATACGGTGATGTCTGCCTTCATGCCTTCTCGGATAATTCCTCTGTCTTGGAGTCCTAGTCGTGTGGCTGGCATTGATGTCATTCTTCTGATGGCTTCCTCAAGTCCGAAGAGGTGTTTCTGTTTGACGTATTGGTCTATGTATCGTGGGAATGCTCCGTAGCATCTTGGGTGTGGTTTTCCTGCGCCTAGTGGTCCTGTGGGGGCTAGTATCCAACCGTCGCTGCATGGCATTACTGCTGGGTGCTTGATCATGGTGTTTACGTCTTCTTCTGTGCCCCAGAAGGTGATGTTCATGGCTTCTCCTTTCTCGTCTGTCATGAGTTTACAGACTGTATCAACGATGTTTTTCTCCCACTTCTCAGCGATAGCCGCGATGTTCATACCCTCAATGTCCTTGTTACCCGTGCTCTTGACATAGGAGACGATGATCTTGCTGAAATCTCTACCAAGTTCCTCATACTCCTCTGCCATCCTTGCTTGAACCTCTGGTTCTTGGATTCTTTCAAGCATCCTCTGTACGCCTCCCTCGTGGAGCCAATCGGGTATAACTTGGCTGAGTAGGCTGGAGCCAGCGATGTAGGGATATATGTCCGCTGTGATGTCGATCCCTTCCTTTCTTGCGTCATCAAGTTCCTTTAGTGTGGTTTGCTCGTGCCTACCTCGGAGGTTCATTCTACTTCCACAGCTGCTTCCAAGGTGTGAGACTTCTACAGGTACCTTCATGGCTCGTCCTAGGTTTATGGTGTCTGCTAGGTTGCCGTCCTCTCCACGCATGTGTGTCGAGTACATGCCGCTGTATTCTCTGAGAACCTCGCTTAATGCGATTAGCTCTGAGTTATCGCTGTAGAGTCCCGGCGGGTAACCGAGACCCGTACTCATACCATAACCCCCCTGCTTCATAGACTCTTCAAGATATTTCTTCATCTGTTGTAGCTCAGAATCAGTGGGTGCCCTGTTATCGAAGCCCATGGTGGCTATCCTGATGCTTCCATGCCCCACAAAGGGAACGAGATTGATGCTCGTCCCTATCTCAGATACTCGTTGGTTGAACTCCTCTAGGTTTGTCCAATCATATTTGAAGGGGATTCCAGCCGTAAACGGCTTCATATACTCAATCAAATCGGACCTGTGTTCCTCTGAGAGTGGGTACATGCTGAGCCCACAGTTTCCCATTGTGACTGTTGTGACGCCTTGATGTACGTAGCTGAGTGCCTCTGGGTTCCCCAGAATAGTATGGTCGGCGTGGTTATGGACATCAATCCACCCGGGTGAAACTATTGAGCCTCGTGCGTCTATGATTTTGTCGGCGTTTTCGCTTATTTTTCCTATTCCTGTGATCTTGTCATCGGTGATGGCTATGTCTGCTTTGTACCATGGGGCTCCAGTTCCGTCAATTATGGTGGCGTTTTTTATGAGAATACTGTGGGTCATGTTCTTCGTTTTTGGTTGGGTTTCCACGTATTTAGGGTGTGTGGGTGATGTGTGTTAAATTACGCTTACTCGTTGATGGCGTTTTGAGGTGGTAGTGTTTTTTGGGTTGTTTTTACTGGTTTGTTTAATCTTGGTGTTGGTTTCTGTGTTTCTTTTTATTTGTTCTGTCCCATGTTCAACCACATTTTCTCCTTGTCCCTGTTTTAACTAAGTTATGGTCACAGGGTTATCGTTTCTAGCCTGTTGTACCTAGAAGAACCACGAGTGTAGTAACACGCCTAGATGTTTGATAAAACCGCTAAAGCCTCAATAGATCAACACTATCCGTGGGAAACGCAAAGCTACTACTGTTAATCCTGTTCTTTTCGGCATTAACTTTCAACACGGTACAAGCTGAACCAGATTACGCATCCTCGTTAATGCTCAGGTTAAACACCACATCAGACTGGACCCACATACAAGTAACAGGAATCGGCGACATCAAACTAATCAATAACACCAAGCCACCCACAACACACAACCTAACAATATCCACAGATGAAAACTATCTATCAATCTGGGTCGGTAAACCCCAGAACTGTATGGAACTTACCCAACTAGAAATACAAATGGTGACCATCAATCCCACCGCCCTTCAAATCAACATCTCAAAAGGATACCTCGGATACACCAATCTTAGCATATCAACATGGTCAAGCGAAAAATACCAAGAAATAGCCAAAATCAGCCACAGAAACACACCAGACGACCCATCACATAACAGATACACAGAGAAAACAACCCTAGATCCTCAAGTTCAACTCAGAAAAATAAAGACCAAGCAGAAAGAGGCACTAGCCATCTACTACCCATGGTATGGGGCACCAGATAACCATAACATGGGCCGCCACTGGGGACAAGTAACACAAGACGGGGTCAGCGAGTCTGTGAGTACGCCTATTCTTGGAGCCTATGATTCACATGACACATCACTGATGACTGAACACATTAGGATGGCTATAGAGTATGGGATTACTGGTTTCACTTCTAGTTGGTGGGGTATCAATTCCTACGAGGACATTGCTTTCCAACAGCTACTTGATAACCGCTACGGCTTCAAGGTTTGCGTCTATTACGAGACAAACCGAGATACCACGCTAAGCCAAGAAGAGATAGCCTACGAGCTAAACTACATCATAAACCAATATGGAGACCACGATAACTATCTCACATACAGGGATAAACCAGTATTTTTTGTCTTCAACGTCGATGGGTACGGCAGAGATGTTGATTTCTGGGGAAAAATTGTGTGTATGGTTGATGATGGTGT
>JAOZIG010000385.1 GCA_026014515.1 Candidatus Bathyarchaeota archaeon
GGCGTCTCCATGCTTCTAGTCGGGCTAACTTTATACCTCGGCTCAAGAGTTTAGGATGCTTTTTGATTAGAAGAGAAAGCTTTCTCTTGACTAATTAATCCAATTTTTTTTGGCTCTGAAGGACATGGACAGGGAAACATGCATTGGGGCAATTCATTTTCGCGCGCGACACAACGTTTTCCTATCTACATTCTTTACAAAGCCATCTTCCGCTAATATTTTCGAGTCCAGAATAGTTGCCACATTCTTCACAATATCCAGCAAAACCTTTCCTATCCTCAGGGTAATTAGAAGAAGGCAATTGCAGTCTACTATGTTCCCGAATCAGTAAATGAAGCTCAGGCTCAATTCTCGCGATATCAGACTCGGAGATAATCCCCACCACCTCAACATCGTTTCTCACGATTAACCTACGTATCTTACCATCGCGCATCCTCTTAGCAGCCTCCTCTATGCCAGCGTCTTCATTTATAGTGATTAAAGGAGAACTCATAATCTCACGAACTATTGTGGTATTTGGGTCCAGCCCTACTGCAACCACTCGCTTCATTACATCACGATCAGTAAAGATCCCCACATAATCGTCTCCGGTTTTTATTAAGAGGGAGGAGATATCTAGGGAAGTCATTTTCGTTGAAGCTTCGACAATGTTTGTCTCAGGTAAAACGCTGATAATTTTTTTAGTCATAATATCCTTAACGGTGATTATATTCTCATCATGCTCATACGATTCATTCATATATGTTCTATAGAGTTGATTCCGATTACACTTAATTAAGATGTTTAATTGAAAATTTTTTCTTAAAATATTACCAAGGTATATAGCCAAACAAACCTCTAATTATTTGATTGTATTATGACACTAAATTATGCTAGAGAGAAACCTCCCTTTGAATATATTTTAACACCAAGGATAATGGAAAAGGGAACAAACTGGTTAACGTTAAAACTCAAAAACATAGGACAAAACACCCTAAGAAACCTGGATGTAAAACTACACTCTCTTGATTCAAATAACCTATCGATTTATGGAGCCTGGTGGTTCGGAGCAGGTCAATTAGTTAAGGAACTGGAGCCAACCAAATTTGTCGAACTTGTCTTTCAAGTTAATCTGATGAGCCCCGCTGATGTATATATCACTATTAAAGGTCAAGGATACGAGGATGGGAATTACTGGTGGTGGGAATCAGGTAGAACAAATATACGGGTAAGTGATGAAAAAGCAGAATTATTGGGACTGCTGATGCTTTCAAAGCCAATAACATCAGTTGGGGAGAATATAGTTGCTGAGGCAACAATCAAGAGCCTCATGGAAACAGATGATCTTACCCTAGAATTCTGGGTCGAAACCCCCTCAGGTAAATCCAGAGAAATGGCAAAAGTTGCTTTAAAAGACCCGACAATTGGTAAAGAGTCTCGTTATACCATTGAGATCAAACCAAAAGAAACGGGTTTCTACAACATATACGCGTATCTATATGATGGTTGGAAGAGAATCGATTACAAACTAGAAACAATCTATGTACAAAAACAATAGCCGGCCTCATCATTTATTTTATTAAATCAAAACTCGTCAATTATTTGATGTTACGCGTTTATGATATAAGCTGTACTTTTACACATTTCTGCCCTTTTCTTGTTTGAATCAATGTGAAAATTACTTTATCTCCACGCTGCACCTCTTCAGCATTTATGAGTTGACTAATGTGAAAAAATACTTCTTCACCAGACTTAATCTCAATAAATCCATATCCCTTATTCGTTAAATATTTACTGACAATTCCTTCTAATTTATTCTCCTCCCCGAGTGCACATATCATTATTTCCATAAACGCACCTACAATGATTAATATAATCACGTTCAAAAGAACCCATCTTATTGCACCTTAAACAGATACCCATTTACCACTAATGTTTAATTTATCCACAATATACTCTATATTTTCTAATAATATTTTTTTAGGCTCATCATCAATGCATTTACAGTCTTTAAAATAACAATTTACATCATCACTTGATAATTCATGTGGAAATAGATCAGTGTAAAAATCCATAATTTCCTCTTTGGATGATTTCAACATTATAACTAAAGCAACATCCAATAAATCAGATATATTCACTAAACAATATCTACCATATCTTTTAACGGGTAAATTGTATTCCACATGAAAAACAAGAGGAATGTCAGATATATAATGTCTGTTTACTGGGTATACAATTTAATACATACAATATCAAGTATTTTTTCATATGTTCTAATATTTTCAACATTTGAAAATAATGAATCAAGGTGTATTGGATGATTTTGTTTGTCTTATTGGCATCCTGATTATTACTGAGTCATCGTAAATCTCAGAACTTACCTGTATATCGAGAAGCGTCATAAACATCGACCCCATAAAACTATCAATAAACAAACTCCACTTATGCCCAAACATATGCCTTAGGTTAAACACGTACTCGGAGCCATTCTTATACGTATTACACTTAAACCAACCACCATACCGATCATAGACCTCTTCAATTAAATAATCAACACTATCAAAATCCAACGGCAAACCTCTGTTAGCAACACCTTCCCTGACACTACTAGCACCTACCAGTTTACCGAAATCACTTATCTCCTCTTCACTCAGCATCTCCAAGATGGGTGAAAATAACTTATGCTCGATGTTGACGCTTTGAGAGTGATTGAAGAACCTCTGAGCGATTATATATCTTCGCACTATTTGGTTTAACAATTGACTTACTGTGATCTGCTCATTTTCAGCCTCCTCTTTTAGAATATTATCCCATTCTTCGTTTAGTCTGAAGGTTCTAACAGTAGTCTCAACACGCTCATCCTTTGACAAAAACATACCTCAATATTCAGATAAATACTCTAAATAAACATAAAAATTGATCTTTTTAGATCAATGGCTTTAGCAAATAACATAGATTACGCCATTTTTAATTTGTTAATACTTTTTCTATCTGTTTTTCTATGCCTACGAGCCTCGAATTGAAAAAATCGTTAAAATCAATCAAATCATACGGATCGATACTATCCTCTTCAAATCCGTTTAAATTGGCTAATAGCCTCAAAGCGCCTCCGTAGATTTGACCAATTATGGCACTCTTCTGACTATCTATAAGGCCATTGTCCTTGATTCCATTCCACATTTTTATGTAATTAGGCATCCCAGATTCTACGTATTTATTTAAATACTGTTGAATCATGCCAATTGTTTCAGAATCCATTACAGGTCAAGTAATGGTCAAAAGTGAGGGATATATACCCATGTTTTTAGTTGTATTCAAAAGAAAATAATTGTTTATATCAACATACAACGTATACATTTGCTTACTCGTCTTTATATGGAGCTTTTTTAATCAATTAAATGCACCGAGTCGTGTTATTTGTTGGGAAAACTAATTAACTCAGTATCAAATGGGTTCATTGCATTATTTTTACTTGATGTTATTGGTGTATTTGTTATCGAAGACTCTAATTCTGGCCTAGCTTTAATCATTTTTTCAGCTGCGTATTTGTTCTGTATGATTGGTTTGTATGTAATAATTCGGGTTTTAGGGAATGTTGGTGGGTTATTTGGTTTTGAATAGTTTGGACTCGATTAAAAGATTGGTTGAGACGGGTTATGCATTACAAACATTGTATGATTTAATGAGTGAAAATAATTTATCGTCTGGTAGCGTTGCGGAATTAGAGGATGTTGTCAATCGATTAGAGATTCATGAGTGCGAGGTCAGGAGACTTCGGCAGAGTCTCAGTCTCCGTCTACGCCAATACGCCCTAGAGTCTTATGTAGAAGAGCTGAAGAAGCGTTCTGAGCTCATAGTGTAACATCATGTAACAAGTACAGTGAACTCCCCGGTCAAATCTTATTGAATTTTGTAACCTATAACACATCAAGCTTGACGAAACGATAAAAGAAATCTAAACCTTAACAGCCTCAACTACAATAATAGAACCATTTAAAACAACAAAAACAGGAACAAGAAAAGGATTGGTCAGCAATATCTAAGATATTAACTGGACCAACTCATCCAATGTCTTACCGGCGAGTCCCAACGTCTTCATGGTCCGCTTGTTCTCACCCCGATAATCACGCATCATAATCGTAGAAGCAATCGTGATAATGGAGTCCATATGAGGCGTCTCAACACCAATCTGGGCACTAAGATTACTCATAAAGATAAGCCCATACCCAACATCCTCATTGAAGTACCTGTAATCCAGACTACTCTGAGCCTTTATACCCTTGTAACCGGGAGCTTTCTGATAACTAGAGTTATAGTTGTCCTCAGTCTGATACCCCTGAAGCATACCAAGCTCAGGGTCACTAAGGACCTTTACACCCAGCTTCTCAGCTATAGCCAGCCGCTCATTATCCACTGCCTCAACGAGGCGCCCCACCGCAGGAGTCACCCCGTCCTCATAGAAGAAAAAGTCCCCATTTGTGCGTTCTATTAACCCGACGTTCATCATGGTTATAGCTGGGTGAATAATGGGGTTACCGTTCTGAAGACTCGTCTGAAGTATATTCTTGGCAGCCACAATATGGGGATAAACATCCTTCACCATCCCCATAACCCGTGGAGTCTGATGAGCTGGCAACGCAGCAAGGAACAAGCCACCACGTAGCTTCAAGAACACCTTGACTTTACCAGGCTCAGTAACCCTGACAGCATAAGGCAGGGTGTTTGTCTCAGCCACGATAAAATCAGGGTCATCCAGTGGATAACCTACACTGTTCTTGAACTCCACGCTACCACCGCAGCTGCTTGGACAAACCAAGACAACTTGCTCTTTCTTCAAGTAGGGTTTACATGCATCAGCGAAAGGCTTTGTACTATACGCTGGACCAACAGGTATAACAAGGTCTGCACCTTCGAGAGCCTTTTCGAGATCATGCCCCGAGTATTCAATCTCGGCGTATCCCTTGAGGTCACCCTCGGCGTGGATGCCTTTGTTTTCCTTTACAGCGTTGATACTAACTGGGAACTTGGGAAAGTCAAATAGTCTTACACTGTGACCATGTTGGCTGAAATCATGTGCGACAGCGAGTCCGCCGCCGCCTGAACCTAATACAGCTACGTTCATTTCATACCACACCTATTGGTACTGTTTGGAGTGAAATATCTTTCCAAAAAAACACTGTTTTTCACATTAAATGAACACCAACAAGGATGTCATTTAGATCAAATATCAAAAGAAAAAGGATTGAAAACTATTCTAATCCACGAGAACATGGGACAAATAGGCACCTGTATGGCTGTTGGGGTTCTCGGCTATCTGTTCGGGGGTTCCCACCGCAATAATTTCGCCACCCTGTGAGCCGCCCTCTGGACCCATATCGATGACCCAGTCAGCGTTCTTTATCACGTCAAGGTTATGCTCGATCACGATAACCGTGTTTCCCTGATCAACAAGCCTGTTTATCACCAAGAGCAGCTTCTCGATATCCGCCATATGAAGACCAGTGGTCGGCTCATCAAGAATATACACATTACCACGCTTATGCAGCTCCCGAGCCAACTTGATGCGTTGAGCCTCACCACCACTTAAACTGCTGATGGTCTGTCCCAGCGTGATATACCCTAGACCCACCTCATTCAACACCCTTAACCGAGCAAGAATACTGCTATCATCAAAGAACTCCTGTGCCTCATGTGCGGTCATCTGGAGAACCTCGTGAACATTCTTACCCTTGTATCGGTGCTCCAGCACCTCAGAGCGATACCGTTTTCCCTCACACTCATCACATTCAATATCCACGGTCTCAAGGAAACCCATCTCAACACTCAGCTTACCGCTACCCTTACACTTGGGGCAAGCTCCAGCGCTGTTAAAGCTAAACAATTTGCTTGGTTGTCCGCTGGCTTCCGAGAAGAGAGCCCTGATGTAGCCGAATATCTGGGTATAGGTAGCTGGGTTGCTTCGGGTTGAGCGACCTATAGCGGACTGGTCGATGACAACGGAGTCAGGGTATCTCTGGGCAAACTCATCAAGTATCAGACTGCTTTTCCCTGAACCAGCCACACCGGTAATACAGACGAAAACACCTTTGGGTATATCCACATCTATGTTCTTCAGGTTATGAACAGATGCATCCTTAACCGTAAACCAGCCCCTTGGTTTTCTCCGCGTATCAGAGTACTCTGTTTTCCTCTGAAGCATCACCCCAGTTAGGCTATCTGAGCCAAGAAGCTCATCATATGTTCCCTTGAAGACTACGTTTCCACCCATGATCCCGGCGCCCGGACCCATATCAATGATATAATCAGCGTTCTCGATAACAGCAGGGTCGTGTTCAACTACCAAGAGATTATTACCCTTCTCCTTGATCTTGACCAACATATCAACGAGCTTACCGATATCCCGTTGATGTAACCCTACACTGGGCTCATCAAACACATAGGTAATGTCCGTGAGATCACATCCAAGCTGTCTAGCCATCTTCACCCTCTGGGACTCACCGCCGCTGAGGGTTCCCACTGCTCGGTTTAGGCTCAGGTATCCAACACCGATGTCTATCAGGTTTTGTAGGATGGGCTTGATCCTGTTGACGATGGGGGCTACTATTTCGGCTGGTTCCTCTACCTGTAATATGTACTCGTAGAGGTCTGTTAGCTCCATCTCTACAAGCATGGGTATGGTTTTCCCGTAAAGTGTTACTTCTCGGGCTTGTTTGTTTATTCTTGAGCCTTGGCAATCTGGGCAAGGATTGTAGGTAAAGTACTCGCTGTATTGGGGTATCCGGGCCTCGGCTGACTCGTTGTTGACGTATCGTCGCTTCAAAGAGGTAACCACACCCTCGATACGTACATTCATATGATTATCCCCAGACGCCTTCTTAACCAACTGTTTCTCACCATAGAGAAGCAAGTCAAGCTCCGCCTTAGACCAGTCTCTGAGGGGTTTATCCATGGGGAAAAGGTCACTCGCCTTGAATGTTCTATAGAAATAGGCCCCGACCCTCCAGTTAGGGTGCCTGATGGCTCCTTCACTCAGACTCTTATCCATATCCACGAGTCGATCAATATTCACGATAAGCTCGCTACCCAATCCCTTGCACCTTGGACACATCCCATATGGGTTGTTGAAGCCAAAGTACCGTGAGTCCCACATAGTGGGTGTACCCGCCCTGCTAAAGAGTAATCTAAGATAAGTATAGACCTCGGTGGCTGTGCCCACCGTTGACCTTGGGTTGTTTCCCATTCGTTTCTGGTCAATGGTAATGGTTGTCGTGATGTTACGTATCTCGTCAACATCAGGTCGATTGATCTTAGGCAACCTTCTACGAGCAAAGCTGCTGAAGGTCTCAATGAGTTGTCTTTGGGCTTCAGCGTAAACCGTATCAAATACGAGGCTTGATTTACCTGACCCGGATACCCCGGTGAATACGACTAGGCTATCTTTTGGTATCTTGAGGTCTATGTTTTTCAGGTTGTGGGCTCGTGCCCCTATCACTTCAATATTTCTCATATATGTCACCCCGGCTTCACTCATCGGGTCACCCTCAGAAGCGGATTTGTGATAACTGTCAGCCCGTATTTAACGTAATCGATTATAAAATAAGGTGAGATAACTGAAGGTGCGACGTCGGATAACCGCTAAAAATACACATTTACAAAGTTTTTAGGAGAAGAACACGGGCACAGTGCCACAGAAGAAACTGATTTCGAGCACATGTATGTTGTGCCGATGGAGAGTAAAACCAGTTACTAGCCTATTTTCTTGTTTTTTTGTCTTCTAGGTAGCACCGCATTGCGTCTTCTAGGGCTTCGCTTGCTTTGCGGGTTGTTCCGTATCTTGGGTCGTCTAGTATGAAGTGCATCCATTCGTTCCAGAGTTCTTCGTCTATGTAGATTGATGTTTTCTTTTTGCCCATGTTGTGTATATTGTGTTGGGGGTTTTTAAGCATCCCCTAATTACGTTTTACGGTAATTACCGCCTACCTTAAATATTTGTACCGCCAACGGTATAATATGAAAAGATCAAAAGTAAAAATAACAGTCCTCAAAAAAATAGACCCCGCCACCATATTCAACGGCAACATCCCAAACATCCCCGGAACAGACAAAAAATACCAGATATGCCAAGCCTTCAAAGAAGGCCAAGAATACATAGTCGAGATGAAAGGGGAAAGACCAGAAGGATTCTGCGTCTGGGCATGGAACGACCTATTCAAAGACATGTCCATACTCCACTTCGGAGGCAACTTCCCCTGGGCAGAAGAAGGAACAACAATCACATGCTGCACAGACGGCATCAGACCAGTCTCATTCAAACTAGAGAGACTAGACATCACTTAGCATAGACACTATACCTCTCTTTTTGACGATTATAGCGTCTAAGCCTAATGCGTCTACTCAGGGTCTTTATCTCCTGCACATGCCCCACCATGTCCTCCCTTGGCACGATCACCAGTATATCCTCCACAAGCTCCAAGGGTATACGAGTCGCCCCCCACTCATTCATAACCTCCACCACATCCTTCCCCAACAACAACATCTTGTGGATTCGCCCCGAGACCCCCAGATACAAGCCCCAATCCTTGCACAATACCTCTGGATCGGATTCATGTTCATTGATCTTGCACCTGTTCTCATTAGCGTCCCTCCAACGCACCAATATCAATGAGCCCTTTGGGATACCCTCAACCAACTCACCCTGCAGTTTCCTCAAACCCACCTACTCCTTAGACTATTCATGGCGGCCTCGTTCTGCATCCGCATCCACTGAGCTAACCCGATACCCAATCCACCCACCACAGGCTTCACCCCAGCCACAAATGAGCCAGAAGAGTCCAACGCAGCCACAAGAGTCAGATGACAAACATATCCCTCACCAGGGGAGAAACGGTGGACGGCTCGTGTGATCTGGAAATCCTCCCCATCTATCCCATCCTTCAGGCTGGTTAGCTCCACGATCATGGGGGGACGATAACCGTGTTGAGCCAATCCCGGGGTGACCACGTTGACCGTGACCAACGGCTCTTTCCGGTTGAGTACGATGTTTTCCGCCACATAGTCCGCGTAGTCTAGGTCGGTGATGGATTTATCAACCAAGCGTAAACACCGCTCCCCATACACAGCAATACTCGTACTATCACTGCTGTTTCCAGCCTTCTCATCACGGATAAAACGAAGCTCATCAACAAGAAAGCCCCCGACCCCTATCTGACTACTATGATTTGCCTGAATCTGAACAGTATCCACGATGTTCCCCGGGTTACCCGACGCACTGAAACCCCCAAGATCAACACTATACTCAACCCATGACGCAGCCGCCCCCTTAGCTACCCCCGTTTTCTCATAGTAGTCGGTGGTCCATGCGCTGCTCCTCCAAAGCCTACAACTAAAATCATCGATGCTGAGCCCAGCGCCATACTTCATACTCCAAACAACTCGATCAAACTCAGTGATATCAAGATCACCGATGTTGAGACGCATCCTGTAAACCGTACCCGGGTTCGTGGTGTTAAAATGGATACTGGCTGTACCCGCTGCCTTATCCCCTGTATCGCTTTGAGGGTACCCCACATCAGTGGGGTCTGGGCTGCTCCATCCTTCTGCCGACTCTGTGAGGGCATCACCGTCAAGGGGGTTGGTTTCCTCCTCGAAGATGATCACCTTGGCGTTGTTGGTGAGCGGGGGGTTGCCCTTGATGCTCAACCGCGTCTCAATGTCCAGTATGTTCTGGGTTGAGCCGTCTCCCCCATCAGATAACGCCTCAGTGCAGCTGAATGCACCATATTTTTTGAATCGTAGTGATCCCCCTTGGTCCGTGTAGAAGTTGGCACCGTTCTCCCCTGTGGCGTATGTCGCGGTCTCGGCTAGTTTTTCTAGGAGGCTCCAGAGGTTCTGGTCTCTGAAGTGGTTCGTTATGGCTCGGTTTGTTGTGTCTTTTTCCAAGTATAGCTCCGGAGCGGACTGATCTACTAGGTCGTCTACTATGGTGCTGATCTGTGTGGGTGATGGGTACTCGTGGCTGTAGGTTCGCTCGTGGAGAATCTCTCCAAGGTCCTCACAGCTCAATGCCAGCAGGGGGTTATCAGGGTCACCACCCGTCACCCTGTCCATCACCCTGCCTGTGAATATTTTGTAGACAAGACTCTCATCAACGCCAGCAAGATAGAGCAATATGATTGAGCCGG
>JAOZIG010000343.1 GCA_026014515.1 Candidatus Bathyarchaeota archaeon
GTGAACGGGTCACGCTCTTTCCTTGGGTTGGACTTGATCTTGTACTCCATTCCCTTGAGCGGATTAGGTGGCTCCTCGTCGTAGTTACTTTCTATCCACTTCCAAAGGGCTGACACGCCTACGATGTATTTGTTTACATTGGCCCTCGACATAGTTTCAAGGCTCAGAGCTTTAGCCTTCTTCGGCACTGATTCTATGGACAGCCCTTTGAGAGCTTTGTACTTCTCCATGTTCTTGGGGAGGCTAGAGATAACATCCCTAAATTTTCGACCATCGGCCTTGGAATACTGATTAATGGGATAATCTCCAACGATAGCTAGGAAGCGGTCAGTCCATGTACGATATTGGTCCTTGGTGCGCGGGTTGCTCCATGAGCCTTCCCTTGCTTTCACTTTAAACCATTCATCTCTGGCCTGAGAGAGAGGTGGTACTAGCGAGTGTGAGGTAAGTCCTTCCTCTGAGGGTGTCTCTACCACTTCCCCCTGATTCCTTTCCCTGATCGCCTTGGTAGCCTTGATAGAAGCGGCTTGTAATTCTCTGGCTACAGCCATTAGGCTCGGAGATTGAGACTCAAGACGTAGGCCGGACCATGACAAGACTTCCTCAGCTTCATCCAGATAGAACTTTTTAAATACTTCGCCTCTGGCATTGTAGTACCTGTCTCCTTCATCAGTAGCCTCAGTATCCTCAAGGTGCTCTTCAAATGTCTTGGCAGGATTCTCTAGCTCCTCTCCTTTGTAGAATCCTGCTAGGCGTGTTTCCTCGTCCTCTTTGAGCAGGTGGGCATAGTATACTTGTCCTACCTTCCTGATTTCTTCTTGAGAGAGTTCTTTACGTGCTGGCTGTGCTTGGGCCTTGAGCAATTGACGATGCGCCTCAAATTTTCTCTCAGCCTCTGCCGAAGCTGTACGGACCATCTTCACAGCCTCGTTGTAATCGGAGGTTCCTAATGACCATTTTTCCTCGGTCTTGGAGTAGGTGTCTTTAATGTCGGAGGGGATTGCACAACGGAAATACCAACGTGTTCCACGCTGTACTAAATGGGTTTGTCTTGCCATGTCATCCATGCCTGTTCTGTACCAGTTCTCTGTATCAAAGGCAAAATAAAAGCCTTGAACCTCAGTATGTTACCAAGATTCAAGGCTATTTATTTTACTGGTCGGGGCGAAGGGATTTGAACCCCCGACATCCTGCTCCCAAAGCAGGCGCGCTACCGGTCTGCGCCACGCCCCGTCAGATTCGTGAGGTTTACCTCTGGCTGCGTTGCTGCGAATGATTCAGACCCTTGCGTATTGGAATACGCGGCGGTCCTGGATCATCCTTGCGTCTTGCCAGAGAAAAACCTCACGAATCTGATTCGGATGGTCGTCCTCTG
>JAOZIG010000484.1 GCA_026014515.1 Candidatus Bathyarchaeota archaeon
GCATATGTACGAAGAAAAAGTAAATTATTAGAGGATGAAGAAGTTCTCAAAGAATGGGCTACAAAAGAATGGTCAAGCATTATAGCTACTCAATACAGAATTTTTTTGAGTAATGATTCATTTTTCAACAAGAAAACGATAGAGATTCCATATAATCATATTTCTTCTTTAGAATATGGTAAGGAAAGACCAAAACAGAGACTATACTCCGCCATAATACCAATGGTTTTGACTTTGATAGTTCTTTATTTTAGATATGGCTTCTTGTTTTTTCGAAGAACGATCACAATCGATCAAAGTCTTTCCGGCACCTTACTACCTATATTTGCGTTAATGTCTATTGGTTTGTTTGCCTGGTTTCTGATCGGCAAAGATGCATTTACTATTCATGTCACGGGTAGAGCTCCAGTGTATGTATCAAAAGAATTACCTGAATTGTATTCAATAGCACGAGAGGCAAAAGACATTAAATTGCCCAGCGATACGAAGACTCACGTTCTGACATAATGTATAGAAAGATCACATGACCGGGGGGGGGGTACCCCAGAAAAACCCGTAAGCAGCTGCTTTTAACGAAACCAGCCCCAGAAACGCTTCTTTTCGATCTCAATCAGTACCCAACTACCGGTGAATCAATACCAAAACATACACCACCAAAATAATACACCCTCACACCAACTCCCACAAGAAAATTTTTTCCCCAAAGTACCCACCAGCAGACACCAGAAAAGAATGGTAGCCCGGAAGAGATTCGAACTCCTGTCAGAGGCTCCAGAGGCCCCGATCCTTGACCGCTAGACGACCGGGCTACACACAACACTACCCCAACAAACACAATATAAACCTAACCACCAGACACACCCACAAACATAAAACCACAAACACCACAAACACCCTCATATGCCCACCATCATCCAACAACTAGCACAAACCACCACAAACACAAACATCAAAGACATCACACCCCACGAACAACACCAAATAAAACGAATAATCCTCGACAGAATAGCCACAGCCACCGCAGCCGCACAACTAAACATCCACCAAGAACTCATAACTCACATCCAAAAAACATCCACCACACAAGAAGCCACCATCTGGGGCACCCCCGGAAAAGTATCCCACCACCACGCAGCCCTACTCAACGGAGTCATCAGCGCACACCTAGAATACTCACCCCACAACAGCATGATACCCTCACTCCTAGCCCTAGCAGAAACACGAAAAACCACAGGACAGGAACTACTAACCGCCCTATCAGCAGGATACAAAATAGAACGTATAGTAAACAGGCTCCTAGCCTCAGCAGTAGAAAAAAGAGGAATGCACTGGCCAGCCTACCTATCAGCATTCCCAGCAACAGCAGCATCATGCCTACTACTAGAACATACCACAGAACAGACAGCAAACGCCCTGAGCCTAGTAGGCTGCATCAGCCCCGCCACACCTTTCGAGGCATTCACACAAGGCACACCAGCAAAAGACATCTACGACGGATGGGGAAGCTACCTAGGCGTACTAGCCGCAGAACTAGGCGCAACAGGAATCGGCGGACCAATAAACCTCTTTGAAGGAGAACGCGGACTCGGCAAGATGTGGCTAGACCAAGCTCCCACAGAGGAAATGATCGCGTACGCCTTTACGCCAGTAAAAAGTAGCGAAGTAAGACATGGGATCAAGGCTTATCCAAGCTGTGCAGCAGCTCACCCCACATTAACTGCTGTCGAGAACCTCCTAGAAACCAATACAGTAAACACTGAAGCAATTCAAAGCATCGAGGTAACCACATACCGCTTCGGCGCAGACCTCAGCAACTCAAGCACACCAGACACACCCATCTCAGCCAAAGTAAACATACCCATACTAACAGCAGCCATGCTCAAACACAAAAAAATAGACCCAAGCTACACAGAACCACCACACCTAAACGACCCAGAAACACATGCCCTAGCAAAGAAAATCACCGTAAAATCACTACCAGACGAGAACGACTCAGTATACGGAAGAAGCAGGTTCGCAGAAATCACAATAACCATGAAAGACGGCTCCAAGATAACATCCAAGGCAGATAAAACAAAATGGAGCGCCCCAGAACAAGCATCAGACAAGGAACTAGTAGACAAATACAGGACACTAGTAGCTGACTATCTGAGTACAGATCAGCGAGACATGCTTGAAACCAAGATAATAACCCTAGAAACCCTCACTGATGTCTCAGAGATCGTAAAATTAACACTCCCCCACCTTTAACCAGTTTCACCAAGCACCAAAAGAGGCTTAACCGAAAAACTTAAATAATCTTTTATTCCGGACTCAATTGCCCGTGTGACCAGTGTTCTAAATCTCCTAGTGAGAACAAGGATTCTGCGAAGGGAAAAACCAGAAAGTGTTTAAAATGTCCCTGAAAGGCAGCACCCTCCACAACGAGGATATATGCCCCGAGTGCGGAAGCACACACATCGTCAACGACCCCGACAGCGGCGAATTGATCTGCAGCGCCTGCGGACTCGTAATGAGAGAAACCACAGTAAACGATGGACCAGAATGGCGCGCATTCACACCCACCGAGAAAGACAGCCGCAGCAGAGTCGGAGTACCACTAAGCTTCGCAGTACACGATAAAGGACTCACCACAATGATTGGACGCGTCGGAAGAGACGCCTTCGGAAGACAAATCCCCCTCGACACCAAGCTACAAATGCTCAGGCTCAGAAAATGGCAGATAAGAAGCAGGGTCCACAGCAGCGTGGACAGAAACCTCGCCCAAGCCATGGCAGAACTAGACAGACTCAGCGATAAACTACACATACCACCAAGCATCAAAGAGAAAAGCGCTGTAATATACCGCAAAGCCCTCGAAAGAGGCTTAGTACGGGGAAGAAGCATCAGCGCCATAACCGCTGCAAGCCTCTACGCAGCATGCAGAATGACACAAACACCACGAACACTACGCGAAATAAGCTACCAGAGCCCCATAGACAAGAAAGACATAGCAAGATGCTACAGACTAATGCTACGAGAACTAGACATCTCCATGCCGAAACCCGACGCCCAGCTAAGAGTACCCAAGATCGCCGCAAAAGTAGGCGTAGGCGAAAGAACCCAGCAACGAGCAGTCGAGATACTCAGAGAGGCAACCCGACTAAAGACCACAGCTGGAAAAGACCCCATGGGACTTGCAGCTGCAGCTCTGTATATTGCATGTGTCATGTGTGATGAGAAGCGGACCCAGAAGATGATTGCCGACGCCGCTGGAGTAACAGAGGTGACCATAAGAAACAGGTACAAGGGCTTGAAAGATGCTCTTGAACTAGAAATCTAGTTTCCCCATTTTATTTTAATTTATTAATCCCTAAATATGACCAGAATACACCAGTATTAGGCTGAAACCATTTGGTAAACGAGCAAACCCTCATAGTCTGCATCGACGGCGACAACGACATAGGGATAAAAGCAGACGTCACCACGCCCGTCATCGGAAGGGAAACAAACCTAGAGTCAGCCACAAAACTCGCAATCTCAGACCCCGAGGAAGCAGACGCAAACGCCATGTTCGGAGCCATCAAACTCTACGACCGAATGGTCAAACAATACCCCGATGAAAGCTTCGAGGTAGCAACCATTGCAGGTTCAAGCATGGGCGGCGTAGAGGCAGACCGCAAGATGGTGCGAGAACTCACAGAGGTATTGGAACAGTTCAAGGCAACAGGTGTTATCCTTGTCACTGATGGGTTCGCGGATGAGGAGCTTGTACCAATTGTTCAGAGCAGGATTCCCATCACAAGCATACACCACGTGGTAGTCAAACACAGTGAAAGAATAGAGGAAACCTACGCAGTCATATTCAGATACCTCAAGATGCTCATAGAGGACCCATACTACAGCAAAGTAAGCCTAGGCGTACCCGGCATACTATTACTGATAATTGGATTCCTCACCGCAAGCAACCAGCTTGAAAACGCGGGCATGGTCATAGCAGTCGTTCTAGGCATAGTCTTAATGCTGAAAGGCTTCGGATGGGACCAGAGACTGGCAGAACTCCAGCCAAGACTGCCTCCACCAGAAAAATGGATCAACACAGCATCAACAGGATTAGGCGGCGTCGTACTACTCGTAGGTCTTGTTCAGGGATTCGACTTTGCATGGAGCATCATCCCATTACCAATGATGCCCCTATGGGACCTAACATACTGGGCAACAAACCTACCAGACCTACTAGGATCATTCATTATCCACAGCATGGACATGGTTAGCCTTGGCATAGGGATAGCTATACTGGGTGATGGTATCAGCACATATGTACAGGATAAAGAAGACTCCAAGAAATGGGGCAACCTCATTGGCTTGATTTTCCTATTCTGGATAAGACCCATCATCATAGAGGCAGCCAAGATACTACGAAACCCCGGTACAGAGGTCACTATGTTCTCACCATTAATAATCTACACAGTACTTGGCGTATTCACTACCACAATATCTGTAGCCGCCATCTATCGCAGATTAGGAAAGGACCTCTTCCCCAGAAGCAAGTAACACCCAACCATTATATTCTACAGTTTGCTTAATGCTGCAAGGCGATACCAACTGATCAGGGAGTTTCTCGAAGCAATAGGCGTCTACTCAGTCTATGAAAGCTGGCTGAAAAACACCATCGATCATGGGGAAAAACCAAACCACGTTGGTGTGATTCTCGATGGAAACAGACGCTGGGCAAAAGCACGCGCCATGATACCATGGGAAGGTCACTGGGAAGGAGCCGATACAGTAGAAAAGTTCCTTGACTGGTGTCTTGAGCTTGGAATAAACACAATTACTCTCTACAGCTTCAGCACTGAGAACTTCAAACGCGACAAAGAAGAAGTCGACGCATTATTCAGACTCTTTGACGAGACCCTTGAGAAAGTAGCCAAATCAGACCGCATACACAAAAACAAGGTGCGCATCAGAGCAATAGGCAGAATCGAGACCCTACCAGAGAATCTCCAAGAAAAAATACACAATGTTGAGGAAGCAACCAAGACTTATGATCGCTTCTACTTGAACATCGCTTTGGCTTATGGTGGCAGGGCTGAGATTGTAGACGCCATGAAAGTAATAGGTGAAAAGATCAAACTGGGAAGGATCAACCCAGAAGAGATTGATGAGGCCGTTGTAGAGGCTCATCTGTATACCTCTCATCTGCCTTACCCTGACCCTGATATCATAATACGGACATCAGGAGAATCGCGTCTCAGCAACTTCCTTGTATGGCAATCAGCTTATAGCGAGTTGTTTCTTGTTGATGTTTATTGGCCTAGTTTTAGAAAAATCGACTTGATGAGGGCTATCAGGGGCTACCAGATGCGTCATAGGCGCTTTGGGGCCTAGTTGGGAAGACTTTTAAAAGCAGATCCGGTTGTATTATTCTCACGGGTTAAGAGTAACTGGGTCCGGTAGCCATGAGACACCATAATCCACCTATAATACACTATAATATATGCGAAAAACCACTTGAAACAGTGGACAAAACTAAATTATTATACTAAACATGGTAACATAGGCCACCGAACTAGCTAGTATTAACCATATCATGAAAGAGGAAGGATTGGGGGAGAAAATCAATGGTATACATAAACAGGATGGTTATTAGAAACTTCAAATCCTTCGGCGGCGACCCAATAAAACTCCAATTCCAACCCGGATTCAATATTATCACAGGACCAAACGGCTCAGGGAAAAGCAACATCCTCGACGCAGTCCAGTTCGTCCTAGGTGAGCTTGGTAGCAAAAGAATGAGGGCTCCAGACCTCTCTGGGCTCATCTATGATGGTGCAGGTGAGGAACGTACAGGTAGGGCGCAGGTTGCTCAGATAAGCCTCTACTTTGATAACACTGACCGTGGACTCGCGATTGACAGAAACACTGTCAGTATTGGCCGTAAGATGGATCGCGATGGAAAAAGCGATTATCTGTTAAACGGTAAACGGACCAGCAGAAGAAGACTTGTAGAGCTTCTTGAGATGGCTGGTATCACCGCTGGCGGCTATAATATTGTGCTTCAAGGCACAGCTACAAGGCTCAGTGACTTGACTCCAAGCGAGCGTATGAATGCACTGGAAGACCTTGTTGGTATCAGGGAGTATGACCAGAAGAAGGCTGATGCAAGGGTAAAGCTCAATGAGGCTGAGCGAAAGATAGAGGTTGCTTCTGCTCGTATAGAGGAGATTAAGAGACAGGTTAATGATTTGGAGAAGCAGAGGAACAACGCTATCCTGTTTAACCTGCTTAACGAGGAAGAGAACAAGCTTAGCGCCCATAGGCTAACTGTTCAGGTTGATGGCTTGGAGGGCAAGCTAAGCGAAATTGATGCTCAGATAAATGAGAAGCAAGAGGAACAAAAAGGGCTTGAAGATGAACGCGAGAAATTCATCGAGGAGCGTAACCAAGCCCAGCAACGCATGGATGAGTTCAACCGTGAGGCGGCTGAAAGAGGAAACACAAAGCTCCCCTTACTACGTTCTGATCTTGTAGGTAAGAACACCCTCAAGGAATCACTTGAGTCTCGGAAGAGGGAGATCGAGCAGCGTAAGCATCAGTTGGAGCGCTCTATGCTGGAGAAAGAGGCTGATATAGAGAACAGCCGCAATGAGGTATCCACCAGAAACAATCGTCTTCAAGAAATCTCAGATGAAGAAATGCAGTTCAGCAGCCAAGTAGCGGACAAACGAACAGAGCTAGCCGAGTTGAACCAGAAAATTGGTTCGGCACGTGAAACTGCTGAGCAGAATCAGCTAAGGCTGGAGGGATTAACAGAGTCGCTGGTTCCTATGCAGGAGAGTCTTACTGGTATTGAGACTGATATCAATAAGCATGTGATGGCTCGTGATGCTGTAGAGGAAAGAATAGCTGGCTTCAATGAGCGTAAAGAGCAGTTTGTGGAGCGCCGCGAATCACTGGAGAACTCCATTAAAGAATATGAGCAGTTGAAGGCGGATGAGGCGCACAAACTTGAGGACATGATCCAGACAGTTGAGAGTCAGGTTGAGCGCCAACGAAACATAAGAAGCACCATCGAGGGAGCTAACCAGCTAGCGAAAGACGCTGAAACAACTATTACTGAGCTTGAGGCTAAACGTGATCTCTGGGAAAAGATAGTCACCGAGGAGAAAGCCCTAGAGAGAATCAGGGAGATCGGTGAGGCTGGAGCCATGGAGGGATATCATGGTCCACTACGTTCCCTCCTCAGAATTGATCTTCAGAATCAGAGAGGCGTTGACAGTAGCAGTAATGGCTGGATCAACGCGGTTATCGTAGATGATTATAAGACTGCTAAAGAGCACATCCAGCGACTTAAGAAAACAAAGGTGGGAATGACTCGCTTCATCCCATTAGATCAGCTTAGAGAACCTGAGCCATTACCTGAACTCAAGATAAAAGGTGTAATCGGGGCAGTTCCTGATATTATCCGGTATGATGAACTCTATGCCCGCGCTGTCTACCTGCTTTGGGGAGATACCTATCTGGTTGAGACATCCGAAGCAGCAGAGCTAGTAAACGCACAAGGTTACCGAGCTGTAACAAAGACAGGAGATGTCTTTGACGTTGCAGGAGGCATCATAGGCGGTTATTACAGACGTCCACCGGATTTCACTAAACTCATTCCCACTGAGGAATCCATCTCAAACCTATCAACTACCATCAAGGATTTGCGTGGCAGACTCAAGAGCAGGATGAAGGAGCTACGAACTAGCGGCTTTGATCTCCGTAAGTTCACCCAGTATATGGAGGATAGTCAGGCTCGTGTGGCACGGATTGATGAGGATATTCAGGCAACACAGGAGAGTATTACAAGGCTTGACCGTAACCTCCAGACGCTGCTTGAGGGTATTGAGAAAGCCAAGAGTGATATGGAGAACGAGGAGCGTCTCAGAGTTATCCTTGAGGAACGTAAGGTATTGATTCTTGGTCAGATCGAAGAGACCAAGCAGGAGATTAACCGCCTCAAGGAGTACAAGCTCAGTGATGTTACATCTTTGGAGATTGAACGTAACACCATTAGCCAAGAGGTAGGGCTTCTTGAGAGGAAGATCAACGAACTATCGAATGATAGAACCATTCAGTCAAGCTTCGTAGATAGAATACTCACACTGCAGATTAGTGAGGCAAATCAAGATATAGAGAATGCGCGACATGAGATAGCCGAGCTTGACGCCGAGTATGCTGAGATTGATACCCAGATCGCTGAGATCACCAAGGATATCACAGAGCTTGACTCGATTCTCAGCGAGGTAACCTCAGAAGTAGAGGCAACCAGCAGGATATTCGAGCAGCATCAACGCACTCTCAGACAGTATGAGCGTCAACTAGAGACAAATGGACGCAGAATCACTGAAGCCGAGAGAAGAATAGGACAGATCACACTAGAAAAGGAACGAGTCAAGCTTCAGGTAGAGCAGCGTATGGAGGAGCTCGCCCGTCTCGGGTTCAGCGACAAGATACAGCTAGAGGAAATATTACCCGAGCAGGTTGAGCGCAGACTCAATAGAATCAAGCAGGAGAAGCGTGGACTAGGAGCCATCAACCAGTTAGCCATAGACCACTATCACATTACGATGCGGGAATACAAGCAGCGCAGCACTCGTATCAATGGCATGGAGGAAGAGAAACAAAGCATACTCCACTTCATTGAGGAGATCGAACGAGAGAAACAGGAGCACTTCATGTCCGCATACAACCAGATATGCGAAAACTTTAGCGCCATATTCAGTAAACTCACAGGCGGCGGCGACGGTAGACTAGAGCTACAGCGCCCAGAAGACCCCTTCAGCGGTGGCGTTGACCTCTATATCCAGTTCCCAGGCAAGCCCATGAGGCTCGCCAGCGGTGCATCTGGTGGTGAGCGTAGCGTAGCGGCTATCGCGTATCTGTTGGCTATTCAACGGTTCTTGAAAGCACCATTCTATCTGTTTGACGAGATTGATGCTCACCTAGATGACCTGAACACAAGTAGATTGGCTGAGGTGTTAAAGGAGAACGCTGCTGATAGCCAGTTCCTAATGATCAGTCTCAAGGACGTTATGGTTCACAACGCTGACCGCATCTATGGTGTATTCGCCCAGAACGGCAGAAGCAGGGTCCTTGCATTACCCATGAAGGAGGCGAAGGTTGCAGCTTGAGTAAGAACAAGCCATATTATCTCCGTCAGCCTTGGGATATTCTCTTCAGAGAGAATAAACTGGACCGTGTGAGTCCATGGAACGTCAACCTGGTACTATTATTGACTAGCCTCCTTGAACAGATGGAGGAAGAGGGAATTGACTTCCGCCTAGCAGGCACAGCCATCCAGAGCAGTGTACTGATCTATTTGAAGAAGGCAGAGATGCTTCTCAAGATGGAGGAGTTACCCAAGCCAGAACGGGACAAGGATGATGTATATCTCCCCCCTGCATTACCCTTGCCCTTCAGGTTTGAGCACACCACCACAACAGTCAACGACCTAATAGAGGCGCTGGAGCGAGCACTCACGGAGCGTAGCCAGACCGCCAAACCAAATCTACCCACATTACCATTACCCATACCCGATTTCCTTGACGCCGAGGATTATCTCTTGGAGATTGAGAATCGTAGCGATTCCTTGTATGAGGAGATTAAATGGAGGTATGACAGTAGTGGCGCGGTCAGGCTTACGGAACTCATATATGGCTTGGATTTCCTTGAAGTAGTCCGCATATTCATGATGCTACTCTTCTTGGCTCAGCGTATGAGGATAAACCTCACCCAGAGCGAGGAAGAGATAGACGTCGATATCACAGTCATGGAACCAGAGGAGGAAACAATGGATGAGTAGAAAAGAAGACCTCATGGAGAGAAGACTCCAAGACCTAGAGGCCGCTCTCTATTCAGCTGGAAGACCCCTCACCATTGATGAGATCAAACCCGTAGTCAAGACACGAAGCGAGAAAGTTCCCCTAAAAGTAGCAGCCGCTCTAAGAAAACGGTACAATGCCCGTAATAGAGCGTTGGAAATAGTCCGTCTCAAGGATGGACGGGTATCAATGCAGCTAAAGGAGAACTATGACGACTTCGTCAAACAGTTCAACAACAAGCCACTACTCAAAATGGGTCCATTAAAGACCCTGAGCTATGTGGCG
>JAOZIG010000394.1 GCA_026014515.1 Candidatus Bathyarchaeota archaeon
TCGTGGCTGTTGGCGGTGGTAGTTCTATGGACTGTGGCAAGGCGATAGGTGCGGTAGTGTCTAACCGGTGCAATGTTCTGGAGCTGGAGGGGGTAGATGAAGTAGCTTTGCCTGCTTCTCCTATCATGTGCATTCCTACGACAGCCGGTTCCTCTGCTGATGTGTCGCAATTTGCTATAATCACTGATGAGCAGAAGAAACGCAAGTTTGCTATAATAAGCAAGACAATGATGCCGGACATTACACTTATAGATCCTGAGACTACAGTTACAATGAGTCCTGAACTGACTGCATCTACAGGTATGGATGCTCTCTGTCATGCTTTTGAGTCTTATGCCTCGAATGCATCCTCTGTCATGACTGACATGTATGCTTTAGAAGCTACTAAACTATTGGTGGAATATCTGCCAAAAGTATATAGTGACCCTGACAATATAATGTTCAGGAATAATGTCATGTTAGGGAGCATGTATGCAGGGCTGGCATTTTCCAACGCCAGTCTGGGCTTAGTACATGCTATGGCACATAGTCTGGGGGGTTACCTGGATTCTCCTCACGGTGAATGCAATGCGCAGCTTCTGGAACATGTCGTTGCCTTTAACTTTTCTCATGCACCGGACAAATACAGGGCCCTTGGGGCTATTATGTCTGAAAAGAAACCATCGCACAAAAGTGGCCCTGATAGCCTGATACAAGAGCTACGAAATATGACCGGGCAGCTGGGGATAAAACCTGGCTTATCAAATATGGGGGTAAAAGAGGAGGACATTAAGTACCTCAGCGAGAATGCATTCCTGGATCCCTGTCTTGCTACTAATCCCCGTCCTGCCACAATAGAAGACATAAAGAGACTTTACCATGAAGCACTCTGAAGACGATAGAAGGCTGAATGATCTTCGAAAGAAGATCATTGGATTGGGGGAGACGTCTCACCGGAAGAGCTATTACCCTCAGCTAAAGGAGCAGATCGGTGAGTTGAACCTGGCTATGCGTGCATTACAGGAGAGTGAGAACAAGTACCGTACTCTGGTAGAGAATGTCAATATAGGTATTGTCAGGAGTGAACCATGGGAGGATGGCCATATAATTCAGGCTAATCCGGCATATTGCAAGATGCTGGGTTTCAATGATGAAAAAGAGCTCCTGAATATGTCTGCGGCAGATCTCTACCTTCATCCTGAGGACCGGTCAGAGTTATTGGGGGAGCTGAGGCAGACTGGTAAGATAAAGGACCGTAAGGTGGTGTTCAAGGTAAGGGATGGTACCACTATTCTATGTTCGATCACTCTTTCAACAGAGTATGATTCAGATGGTAACATGATTCTCATGGATGGTGTGGTTGAAGATATAACCGAGAAAGAGAAGAGG
>JAOZIG010000425.1:0-6785 GCA_026014515.1 Candidatus Bathyarchaeota archaeon
TCAGGATATCCTTCTGAGCTATAATAGGATCGAGACTAGCGCGAGAAACCAGTTCAAAGGACCTATTGTTGGTATTGAGGAGAGGAATGGGATCGTTTTTGTTAGCGTTGATGTTGGTGATGTTTTCAAGGTTCAAATTACTAGAAAGAGTCTCAAAGAGATGGATTTGAGTCTCGGAAAAGAGGTTTATATCTGCTTTAAAGCATCATCAGTGATACTTCTCTGAGCAATAATTCATCTATCAAGCATTTTTTCCTTTTTCAGGGTAGAAATTATTTCAAAAGTTATCTCAGGTCAGTTAATAAAGCGTTGAACCTTGTCTGGGAAGCTATAATAGCGACGGTATCGCCCCCTCTTTGATATGAGTAAGCCTGTTAAGGTCACTGTATTTCCAAGGTTGAACGCTGATACTTGTGGCGTTGGCTGTGGTATTGCTTGTTCCTCCTGTACCAGTTGTGATCAAAACTGTGGTTTCGTTGAATCCGAGAAGGAGCTTATGGATGATCTCTATTTCCTCCTAGAAGAGACCGGGTATCTCACATGTGATCAATGTAATCTTGAGTTTGTAGATGTCAGTGACATCGATTACAGTATCGAGAGACTTAACATGGTGCTAGTCACAAGCGGAGAAGAAACAGTAACCCACTACACCTATGGCGAGTACATGACTGAACACGCGCCAATCATCGCCTTGAATAGCCAGATAGTGATGAAGGGACGTATTCCCACAAAGGATGAACTTGTCAAGGCTTTTGAGAAGTTTAACTGATATCTTCTTTCATCTTCTGCTCCAGTGTCTTCAGTTCGCCTTTCTCGCTTATCCTGATAGTTGTCTGAAGCCTCACCGGTATTCCAATGGACCTGAAGAAACCCATCAAGGCTGCACCATCAATTATGTCCCTGATTTTCCCAGTCTTGATGCCTTCAACAAGTATCTGCTCTACCTGCGGCATCACCTGCGGATACTGATAGACTGCTGCATTATAGACCTCCCAAGCCCTGTCGCCAAAATGGCTGTCAAGAATATCATTGTTGGTGGGTTGTTTGGGTTTCTCTGGCTCGGGTTCAGCTGCCTCTTTTTCTTTTAGCTGTTTGAGCATTAGCTGGCGTTTCATCTCTTCGAGGCGCCTTTGTTTTATCCGCTCCAGTTCGTCGTCCATGTGTTATCGCAGCAAATAGGCTGTAGGCTTATGATTTATTCCTTACTGAGCGAGTCGGGCTTTACGTTGGTGATCCTGATGCTATTCAGTATAACCAGTAGGGCTAGTCCCACATCTCCCAGGATAACAGAGACCCATAGACTGATAGTACCCAAGGCTGCCAGCACTACGATTGCCAACTTCATCACCACAGATACCGTGATGTTCTCCTTGATACGGCTCAATGTGGTCTTGCTGAGCCGTTGAATATAGCTGAGTCTTGTCAAGTCATCTTCTAGAAGCACTATATCTGCTGTCTCCAAGGCAATATCGCTGCCGAGACCTCCCATGGCTACTCCTACATCCGCTGCTGCTAACGCTGGGGCATCATTAACGCCGTCACCAATCATGACCACCTTACCATACTGTTTCAGTTCCTCTATTGTGACGAGTTTATCGTCTGGTAATAGGTTCGCGTGGTATCCGTTGAATCCTACTTGTTCCGCTATGGCTGCTGCGGTGGTCTCGTTGTCGCCTGTGAGCATCTCTACCTTCATTCCTTGTCGGCGGAGTTCTCTTACTGCTTGTTTGGCTGTTTCTCTGCTCTGGTCCATCAATGCGATGAGCCCAATTACAGTATTATCTTGACTTACAACCACCACGGTTTTTCCCTGTTTTTCCAGTGCCTCTATCTCAGCGTGAGGATACTTGATACCGTTCTCTTTGAGTAGTCTCTGGTTGCCTATCCTGTACTTGGTGTCGTTGATGGTGGCTTCTACGCCCTTTCCTGTTGAACTCAGGAACATATCCGCTGTATAGGCGGGTAGCTTCCACTGCATTGCCTCTGTTTTTATCGCATCTGCGATGGGGTGTTTGCTGTTCTCTTCAAGTGCCGTTGCAATTGCTAGTACTTCTTCTCTTTCAGTGTCAAAGGGTACTATGTCTGTTACAACTGGTTTTCCAGCGGTCAAGGTGCCTGTCTTGTCAAATGCATAGACCTTGGCTTGGTTGATCTCCTCGATGAATGTGCTTCCCTTGATGAGCACACCGTTTCGGCTCGCACTAGTGATGGCTGAAACCATGGCAACTGGGGTAGCTATCGTTAATGCACATGGACAACCAATGACCAGCAATACTAGGCTGTTATAGATAGATGGAATCCACGCTGCTCCCAAAATAAGTGGAGGCACAGCGGCGAACAGGACAGCTAAAACGATGATAGCTGGTGTATAGTATCTCGCAAACCGGTTAACCAATGTCTCCGTAGGGCTTCTGCGGCTTTCTGCTTCCTCCACCATTCTTAGAATATTTGAGAGCATGCTTTCCGCTGACGCTCTTGTGGTCTTGACCGCCAAGTAGCCGTCAAGGTTTATGGTGCCTGCATATACTTCATCGTGAAGTGTTTTGTGGACTGGTATTGATTCGCCTGTCATGGCGGACTGATCTACAGATGTATCTCCTTCGACCACCTTTCCGTCCAGTGGGACCCTGTCCCCGGGTCTGACAATAAACACTTCTCCAGGTAATACTTGATCAACGGGTACTGTTTTTTCTCCTTCCTCGGTCTTGATGGTGGCTATTTCTGGGCGTAGCTCCATCAATGCCTCGATGGCGTGTCTTGCACGTTCAGAGGCGATAACCTCTAGCTTAAGTGATATGTCTTTGAGGAAGACCACTAAGGCGGCTTCTTGGTATTGACCTATGAGAGTAGCACCGACAGCAGCGATAGTAACCAAGAAGTCTATGCCTATGTTGCCTTTCAGGAGTCCTTTGACGCCGTTTATCGCCATCTTGTATCCTGAGACGATCATGGCTGAGACCAAGATTATGGTTGAAGCTGGTCCACCGACACCAAGATACTCTAGGATTATGCCTGTGGCTATCATTAAACCAATTATGATTGTATTTGTCCAGCTTGTCTCCTCATGACTGTGACTATGATCGTGCCCACAGGATGCACAAGAGTGGTCACCGTGTCCACATGAGCACGAACCGTCAACGCTACAGGCGGTACAATGAGTATCATCATGCTCGTGGTGGTGTTCATGGTCGTCGTGGTGCTGGTGGTCGTCCATTTCCTTTGTTACGGCTTTCTGTATTTTATTAATCTGATGCTATCTAATGGGTGTATTTTATTAGAAATTAATAAATTCAATGATGATTTTTATTAAACCATGACAGTCATCAGCGTCAGCCTCACAAACGACCTACTAGACAGACTCGACCAGTTCGTAGAGGAATCAGGATATAGCAGCAGAAGCGAAGCCCTACGACTAGCCATCCGAGACGTATTAAACGAATATAACCTCACAAAGATACAGCGCGGTGAATTATTGTCCACTGTTACCATCATCAGTCACACTGAAGAGGTTGGAGCACATCTCGGGTTAATCGACTTACGTAACGGGTTTGATAACCTCATCTTCGGTAACATGCATATGCACATTGAGGGTGGTTACTGCATCGAGATATTCCTCGTGAAGGGGCCATCAGACAAGATAATGAACTTCGTCAATAAATCCAAGGCAATACGTGGAGTAATCGATGTAACCCACACAGTTACCACCGTATCAGAGGAGAGCTAATTCTTATAATCCGAGGGACCACCATTTCCTCAATATGTCTAAGAGTCAATCGTACAATGTCTTGGGACGGGACACCCAGAGACAGGACGGCGTAGCAAAAGTAACGGGCAGGGAGAAGTATGCATCAGACCTCGCCTTACCCCATATGCTCCACGCAAGGATACTCAAAAGCCCATATCCACATGCAAGGGTCAAGAGTATTGACACGTCTAAGGTTACTGATCCCACTGTTTATACTCTCACCCCAGATGAGGTGCCTGATGTCACCTTTTGTCCAAGGCTCGTAAGCGTGCCTTCAAGCACCTACAAGGACTGGAAGGTGCTCACAAACAAGCCAAGATATGTTGGTGAGGCAGTCGTGGCAGTCGCCGCTGAATCAGAAGAAGAAGCACAGGCAGCAATAGAGTCTATTAGCGTTGAATATGAGCAGCTTTCAGCGGTCTATGATGTCTTTGACAGCATGAAGCCCGAAACTGAGCCCATTCACAGCGATATTATGCTGGCTGATGACTGGATCAAGGTAGAGAAAAACATCGCATGCAGCCTCGACATCACAGAAGGCGACCCAGAAGAAGGCTTCAAAGAAGCAGACTACATCGTTGAAGATACTTACAGGACCAACAGGAGATATCATGTCCAGATGGAGACCAAGAGCGTACTTGTTCGTCCTGAACCTGATGGTGGAATTACTGTCTGGAGCACTACACAGACTCTTCACAACACAAGGATATTGCTCCATGAGATATTTGGCATCCCCATGGGTAAGATCAGGATCGTTAAGGTTCCACTGGGTGGTAGCTTCGGGTCTAGTATTCAGGTAAACCCACCTATCCCAATCGCAGTAGCCCTTGCGTTGAAGTCTCAGAGACCTGTAAGGCTCAGCTATACTCGTGAGGAAGACCTTCACGACCACAGCAGCTACCAGATGGTGTTCAAACTCAAACTAGGAGCAAAGAAGGATGGTAAGCTTGTGGCTGGTCATCTTGACGCTTATCTTGATATTGGTGGTCACCAGATTCAAGCATACCCATTGCTAGGCTGTGTTGTCGGTTGGTGGGTGAGCCTCTACAAGCTACCCCACAAGAGCTACATGGGTAAGGCAGTCTACACCAATAAAGTCCCGGCATGTGCCTTCAGAGGCTATGGTAACCCCCAGATCACATGGGTAGTAGAGACCATGATGG
This sequence comes from Candidatus Bathyarchaeota archaeon, assembly GCA_026014515.1. Taxonomy (GTDB): domain Archaea; phylum Thermoproteota; class Bathyarchaeia; order TCS64; family TCS64; genus RBG-16-57-9. Next base: position 4,909 of record JAOZIG010000425.1, read on the forward strand.
ATGCCTTAGCAAACAAGATCGGCATTGACCCAGTTGATTTTAGACTCATGAACTACATCGGTCAAGGAGACCTCTTCTGGGGACAAGGACCAAGCGTCCAGTCTATCATCGAGAGTTGTGGAGTAGAGGAGATACTCAAGACCGGTGCAGAGATGAGCGGCTGGTACGAACGACCAAAAGCCGAGGAACAGACAGGACGATACAGACGCGGCATCGGCATGGGACGAGGCTACCACACCAGCAGCGCAGGAGCCCCAGTACCAGGATCAGTAGTTGACTTCGGCGGGGCTATGCTGAAGCTCAACGAGGACGGCACCTTCGACTATATCTCGGCTTTGATGGATCACGGTGGTGGCACGATGGACGCTCACACCAAGATAATTGCCGAGGAGCTCAGCGTACCGGAACACATGGTTAACATTGTTCGTGCAGACACAGGCACTACCGTTTATGATGTTTGTACCCACGCCTCAAGAGGCATATACAGCGGAGGCGGAGCAGCCCTCAAAGTCGCAGGACAGGTAAAAGAAAAGATCAGGGCAGCAGCCGCACGATCACTGGACGCCTACGCCCATGCACTTAGATTCAAATGGGACCCAGAACGCAAACAAGCAGTAGTATACGCACAAGGCGTTGCGGGACGCGAGATAACACTAAAGGAACTCGCCTACGAGATGAGACACAAGAACCTTGGTACCATCGCAGCCGTAGATAGTTACAGGCAGCCTGCTTGTCCGCCTCACTTTACAGGTTACTTCGTTGAGGTTGAGGTTGATACTTGGACAGGTAAGGTACGGCTTGTAAGGGTTATCGCTGGAGCCGATGTTGGAACTGTAATTAACCCCAAGCTAGCCATGGGACAGGTTCACGGCGGCTTCTCACAGGGTTGGAGCATGACGGTAAACGAGGACATGGTGTTTGATCCAAGGAGCGGTGACCTCTGGAACCATGGATTCATGTCTGATTACAAGATTCCCACACCCCTAGATATGCCAGACTTGGATGACTTCTACGTGTTCTTCGCGGACACCTATGAACCAACTGGACCCTTTGGAGCCAAGGGCTTAGGAGAAGGAGCACTGAACCCAGTAGCAGGAGCGATAGCTAACGCTATTCAGAACGCTTTGGGTGTAAGGTTCTTTGATCTACCCATTACCAAGGACCGGATTCTCGCTGCCTTGCGGGAGAAGGAGGCATAGCAATGAGTAAGATAAACGAGTTCAACACACACATCATCGGAAAACCATTCAAATACCATCAACCAACGACAGTAGAAGAAGCCACAAAGCTACTCGCAGAGCTAACTGATGTCAAGGTATTGGCTGGCGGCACTGACTTGATCCCCAAGATGAAGCAGCGACTACTGGAGCCCAAGGACATCGTGAACCTGAAGAAGATCAAGGCACTGGAAGGCATCAAAGAGACAGACAAAGGAATCTGGATCGGCGCAGCCACCAAACTCAGAGCCATCGAACGAAGTGAGTTAATCAAGGAGAAGATTCCACTTCAGTATCTCGCAACCAAGACTATCGGCAGCGTACAGATACGCAACATGGGAACACTAGCCGGAAACGTTTGTAACGCCTCACCAGCAGCAGACGGAGCACTAGGCTTGGTAGCACAAGACGCAACGGTTCACATCGCTGGATCAAAGGGTACAAGAGATGTGCCTGTTACTGAGTTCTTCACTGGACCCGGAGCATCAGTGCTAGCTAAGGATGAGATCGTTACCGGTTTCACAGTGCCAGTTATGGACAAGGACACAGGATACCATTTCATAAGTATCGGTAGAATGGCGCTGGACATCAGCACCATCAGTATCGCCGTCACAGTAACAAAGAAAGATGGTAAAGTAGCCAAAGCCACAGTAGCCCTCG
>JAOZIG010000425.1:6795-10046 GCA_026014515.1 Candidatus Bathyarchaeota archaeon
GGCAGCGTGGCACCCACACCGCTGAGACTACCAGAAGTAGAGAACTTCCTCAAGGGAAAATCCCTCTCTGATGAGGTGATCTGGGAGGCAGCTGAGATTGTTAGCAATGGAATTAAACCTATTACTGATGTTCGAGCCTCAGCGGAGTACCGTAAGGAGGCGGCGAAGGGGATGGCGATGGAGGCGATTAAACTCGCTTGGACAAAGGAGGCAAAGCAATGAAGACCACAATAACCATCAACGGCAGAAAACGCGAATTCGATGTACCACCAAGCACACTCCTACTAAACCTACTCAGAGACGATCTAGGCTTAACAGGAGCAAAATACGGTTGCGGCATAGGTGAATGCGGAGCATGTACCGTGCACGTTGACGGAGAACCAGTACTAGGCTGCATGACCCTAGCAGTAGACTGCGATGGCAAATCAGTTGAAACCATAGAGGGACTCAGTGACGGAAAGGAGCTTCACCCCATACAGCAGGCTTACCTCGATGAGGGAGCAGTCCAGTGTGGCTTCTGTACACCGGGTTTCATCATGAGTACCAAGGCGTTACTGGATGAGAACCCTGATCCATCTGAGAGCGAGATCAGGAACTATCTGAAGGGCAACCTCTGCAGATGCACAGGCTACGTAAACATCGTAAAAGCCGTGCAGAAGGCAGCCGAAGATATGCGATGAAAATAACAGCCATAGTCCTTGCGGCGGGCAAGTCCAGCCGCATGGGCGTTAATAAACTCCTACTGGAGCTAGATGGGAAGACCATCCTAGACCATATTCTCAATAATCTACGTGACTATGATACCATTGTCGTGACTGGGCACAGACCAGAAGACATCAAACCAATCATAGAAGCCCACGGAGCACGAGCCGTTCATAACCCAGACTACGAGAAAGGCATGACCACCAGCTTCCAGACAGGGCTTAGGGCTCTTGAATCAGATGTAAACACGGTTTATCTCGTATTGAGTGATACGTTTGGGTTCAGTCAAGAGCTTCTTGATCAGATGGAGGTGAAAATGGCGTCAACAACCGCCTTACTTGTCAGCCCCATGTATAACGGTAAACGGGGACACCCCGTACTGGTCGCTTATGAGCTGTTTGAAGAGTTCCTAGCACTAAACGTGGACGAGACCATGAGGGACGTTGTAATGCGTCACGAGCATGAACATGAGTACGTGCCGGGTGATATGTGGACAAGAATCGACTTAGACACACCAGAAGACTATGAACGCGTGAAAAAACTCTGGGCTAATCGCTAGAAACAGCTTGTTTCTCGTAGTACCACCATTGGCGTCCACTCCAACCAGCCAGTATGAAGCCACCAGCCGCCAATATTTTACCGATGGTGTCCAGTGTTCCCGGTGGACTCAGAAACATTACTACTAACCCTATTAGGAAACATGATATGCCGATGGCGTAGTTTCTCCGGTAGGGCTTCAAGAGACTAGCCTCGTTTCTGTTGGATTAGCTCAGCAACGATGCTGATGGCTATCTCCTCTGGGGTTTCTGCTTCGATCTCAAGCCCTATTGGTCCCTTGATTTTCTCCACCGCTTCCATGGGCAAGCCTTCTTCTTTGAGTTGTTTTACATGCTCTTTGCGCTTGTTTCTGCTCCCCAGTAAGCCGATGAAGGCTGGAGTAGACTGTACAGTGTATCGTAGTCCAGCTATCTCGAAATCTGTCTCACCGTGTAGCATGGCTACATAGTCGCTGTGTCTGATTTCTACGTCTTGTAGGCTCTCAGGATAAGGTTTGTTATAGATGGTCATATCTGGGAAGTATGCTTGTGTGGCTGTTTCTGCGTCATCAACTACGATAACTGTGAATCCACAGTCTTGTGCGTATCTTGCTACAGCTTGTGCTATCAAGCCGCTTCCCATTATGACTAGTCTTGGGTCCGGGTATATTGGGTCCATGAATATTTTCACCTCTCCACCGCATTTGCTATCAACGGGTATCATTCCCTCACGTGCTGGAATCCCCATCGCAAAATGATATGAGTGTGGCTTATGCTCTTCCAATGCCTCAAGGGCACGTCCAACTAGCAACCTTTCCATTCCACCGCCCCCAATGGTACCAATGGCTTCGCCTTTGCTGGTTACAAGCATCTTGGCTCCCGGGTCACGTGGACCCGAGCCATCCTTGAATGTGAGAGTGCATAGGACGGCTGGGTTTCCAGCCGCTAGCTCAGTATTCAGCCTTGTTATGATCTCTTGCTCACTCAGGTGCTATCCTCTCCGCTGCATCTAGCACAGCTTCGATGATCTTTGTGAAACCAGTACAACGACAGATATTGCCCTCGATACCGATTTTTACATCTTCTGGCGTCGGATGGGGGTTGTCCCTGAGCAACGCGTAGCTACTGATTAGCATACCTGGTGTGCAGAAGCCGCATTGGATAGCGCCGTTCTCGATAAATGACTGACGTAGATCGATCATCAGGGGGTTGTGTTCTAAGCCTTCGATGGTGGTAATGTGTCTTCCTTCTGCCTGTGGGGCTAGGATGATGCAGCTTGTCATTGGTAATCCATCAACAAGTACCGTGCATGCTCCGCATTCACCGCTCTCGCAGCCCTTCTTGACGCTTTTTGTGTCCAGTTCTTCTCTGAGCATATCCAGTAGGCTCGTGTATGGTGTGGTCTCTGCTTCTACTTTTTTACCGTTTAACTCGAATCTGACCTTCATTGTAATCACCTCATCCTCCCAATGCACTCGTTTATCGCCCGCCTCATCAAGACAGGACACATATCTTTCCTGTACTCAGCGGTTCCCCTGACATCCGTGATGGGTTTAACGTATTCACTGGCAGCATCTGAAGCCTCCTTGATATTCTCCTCGGTTAACTTCTTTCCCTTCAGCATCTCCTCTAACTCAGGTACACGTAGGGGCGTCATTGCGACGCTGCCAAACGCGAAACCAGCGTCAACACAGACGTTTTCCTCGACTTGGAGGTACGCTGCTGCGCTGACTACTGATAGTGTGAATGCTTGGCGTCTTCCTATGCGTTTGTAGGCGCTGCAAGAGTTTTCTGTTGGCTTTGGTACTCTGATCTCGGTTATTAGTTCACCAAGCTCTAGGCAGTTGATCTTTGGTCCCTCGAAGAGGTCTTCAACGGGGATTATGTTGGTATCATCAACCGATTTGATCACGAGCTCAGCGTCATGCACAATCAATGGACAAGCGGTATCCGCAGCAGGAGACGCATTAACAATGTTACCCGTTATTGTGCCCCTGTTTCTAATCTGGGGAC
>JAOZIG010000476.1 GCA_026014515.1 Candidatus Bathyarchaeota archaeon
CAATCGCACAGCCTGCAATACTTACTGTTAGCGTAGCTGCATGGAGTGTGCTGAAAGAGCATTATGGCGAACGTCTATCTCCTCGCGTAGTTGCAGGCCATAGTTTAGGGGAGTATTCTGCGCTAGTTGCGGTGGGGGCGCTAACATTTTCGTCTGCTATTGAGCTTGTTAGAACCCGAGGTCTACTAATGAAGTCTGCAGGAGAATTGAGCGAAGGAGGAATGGTCGCGATTCTCAAAGCCGATATATCTAGTGTTGATAAACTTTGTAAGCAAGCTCATGATATAACTGGGCAAGTCATTCAGATAGCAAACGACAATAGCCCTGGCCAAGTCGTTGTGGGTGGTACGCGCGAAGCTTTGGGAGTGTTGAGATCCCTCGTTGATGAATCCAAGAGCGGTTTATGTATACCACTAGATGTAAGCATTGCTGCACATACATCATTGATGGAGCCCATGGTTTCCAACTTTGAACGATATCTTTCAGGGGTAGGGGTGAGTACCCCTGACTATTCCCTTTTGGGCAATGTATCTGCTTGTCCTCTTTATACCCCTTGCGATATACGTGAGGAATTAGTTCAACAGTTAGTGTCTCCCATTCGGTGGCGAGAATCTATGGAGAAACTTGAAACGCTTCATATTGACATAGCACTTGAAGTAGGGCCTGGGAATGTGCTCACCAAGATGTTGCGCCGCTCCTATCCTGACATGGCAATATATGGGTATGGTGAGGGAGAAACAGATGTTAGTTTCTTGGGTGATCTACTGTAATCATAAGGATTTTCATGACTATGTAAGTTCCCATGTCGTCCCCCGATCTTACCAAAGCCGAGATTGTAGTGATCAACCACGGCGTCAACACTTGCTATCTCTCCAATGGGTCAGAGATCGAAGCCTTTGAAACAGCTTTTGCTGGCTAATTTGTACACGCCAAACAGTCGGGGTCAATTCAGGGATTAGCGGTCTGCATCTTGTGCGCTCATTGCCTCAGGCGTTGGCGAGAATGATCTGGTTATCACCACGCCGTTTTCCTTCATTGCCAGCTCTAACAGTATCTTGTATGAACGATCCATCCCCGTTTTGTCAAGTTGATGAAAAGACCGATAACATTGATCCTGGGCTTGTAGCCAGGCCTGCGAACGATGTCCAGAACGATAAAGCGGGTCAGGCAGCTCGCCATCTGGCGGGGAACCAATTTGATCGCGACAAGCTGTTCACAGAATTCGAGCGAGTATTGATTGATGTAGCTAACGACTGCAGATAGGAAAAGAAGATAATTGGCATTTCTTGTAGGCCAGCACATTCTGCTCCAGACTACTTGATTGGCCGTGCTATGATATTGTCATTCTATAAGATATTCT
>JAOZIG010000461.1 GCA_026014515.1 Candidatus Bathyarchaeota archaeon
GCGGAGGGACATGACCAAGATTCAAGTTGTTCACACACGCGTTTCAACACGCGGGTGTAAGCAACTTCGAGAGGAGCATACTGCAACCACAACTCCGAGGCTGATATCAGCCTGAAAGCGTACTTGGTGTACACATCCTCCCCATGCAGCGCAAGTTCAGCCAATGCTTGATCAACCACTTGCTTGACCACGTCACTGCCTAACGGATTTTTCTTATACCAGCATATCATTTCCAAAATGACATCTAAATCCAGTGGAGCCACGAAACGCCCGACAGCAGACTCATATCGGAATCCTCTTTTCAAGAAGGAGACCTCTTCGAGGCTCCGGTAATCGGGCATGATCTTGCCGGACTTTTTATCATCAGTGTACACTATGTCATAGTACTCCAGGAAAAACCCGGCAAGTGTGTTCTGATTGAACTGCTGTATCACCGTGGGACTGACTGCCAATATATTATCGTCACCGTAAACGTACATTTCGACATAATCATCAAATTCGGAGCAAGGAATATCGGTGAGTTTGGACCACGCACTAAGGAACATCAATCTCGACACGATGCTATTAATAACGACAGTCATCGGATGGCCGCTTGGTAGAGCTTGAAACCATTGGTAGAGTTGTGTCCCAACAACGTGTCTGCTCTGGTACACTTCGCGCCAGAGTGCTTCCCTCACCACTGCATCTTCGCCTTGTCTCCCAGCCGCAGAGTACCAACCCTGAACAATTTCCAGCGCGGCTTGGTATACTTGGGGCTGACCCCTGGCGTCAAAGCCAGAGAAATCACCAGCAATGAACATGGGTGATTTATTATTGAGAGTGTGGGCTATGACATCCCAGTCCGCTGAATACACATTCGTACCCACTCCATATTTAACAAAGGGATGCAATTGCATAACGAATCGGGTGAACGACATAAAAAACATCCTCACCAAAATGGTGTAATCAACGGGACTGACAGAAATGAGCCGGGTTTTACCCGCCTTAACCTTCTCAATTGGCAACAATTCGTCTTTCAAGCAGTCCATGTAGACATAAAGAGGTCTATCGCCCCGCTTGAGAGACTCAATATCCCTAAGAATCTTCTCTTTCAATTCTCGGCACGCGGCGCTAGACAAATCATACTTGTCCTCATCACCGAATATCCATTTCTTGCCTCCGGTTGCCCTAGCATCCAAAACATATGGGTATCCACATGATGTATTTCTTGGCACACCATTGAAATACTTCGTGCCAGGCTCTCCACAAACTGCAGTCTCAAAAGACAAAGTGGAGTAGTCGGTCCAGCAATTTGTCTAGGGCCGCTTGGTAGAGCTTGAAACCATTGGTAGAGTTGTGTCCCAACAACGTGTCT
>JAOZIG010000331.1 GCA_026014515.1 Candidatus Bathyarchaeota archaeon
CATCGGTTACTCTATTGACTATGAATGGTACCGTGAAACAGAGGAATACCATTATAAAATCGGTTTGAATCCATGAACCCGTGCTCATCAACATCTGAGCAAGCCTGTTTCCCTCAACTAATCCTAGTGATAGACCCAATCTTGTGGAAAACCAGTCACCAAGTGCCCCAATTAATAATGCATAGAAAGCCTTGTTTTGAAGACTGTTTTCTTGCCTCAACATATGGAGCGAGAATATAGATCAAGATTCTATGATTTAAAGGGGATCAGAATCAGGTAAATGAAATATTGATGACTATAAATGATTACTCTATACGCCAGTAGAAAACTACATCCGATGTAGGATTATTAGAAAGATGAATCTCAAAGCTATCAGAATCCACTGCTTCAACCCAGAACTCGGTGTTTAACACACTACCTGGGGTCACTTGAACACTCTTGGGCATCCGATCCAAAAGATGAGAAACAACCACAACCCTAGTACCGCTAGAGATCGTCGCTGATCCAAGATCATACTCCTTTGTAAATGAACTATGAGTCTGAATCCCTACTGGTGTAATCATGGTCAAGTAATCGAAACTAGATGCCGTAACATCGAGGCTTATCTCAAGCTCAAGTGTTTCCTCTGGGTCCCATCCACCACGCACATCACCTGTTAAACTTATTGGGTTGATGAGGTCCTGTTGCTCGTTTCTGAAGTATACGTTGTTAATCTTCCAGTAATCATTCGCTGTACCGGATTGATCAAATACTATCCATTCAGTTTGATCCTTTGAGCCATCGTTATATGATAAGATCATATCTACTGTGTTGAAGTCATTGAGCATAATGCTGGTACTACCGATATTGGTTACATTGATGTGAAGCGTTGATGAGTCAACTTCTTCCCATGTCCCAAACGCGATTCGCTCACTCAAAACAAGGTCCGTTTGATCAGCCTGATTAGTTATAGCCTGAGACAAGGTTCCAAAACTGGAGACCGTTGACATAATTAAGATGGATACTCCTGCCACGAACATTATCGCCGTAAAGGCTGTTGCGACGACAGTTGACTGACCCATCTCAATCTCCTATTGTGAATATAACCTCGTCCTTGATGCCGTTGTGAGTGATATATGAGAAATAGTAATCTCCCTCACTGAATGCTGAGGCTGAAGTAATTGTTAACTCAATAGTTTCGCTTCCCTGCCAGTTATTATCTGATCCTCCTAGAATCGTGAACGTCCATCCGGCTCCAGATTCACTGTATGTCTGATAAGCGAAGTTACCGTATTCTCCGAATAGTACGTCTCCTTCCATTATGTACGCTGATGGAATTATGTTTGTACCAGTGTTTTTTATCCAAACTTTCACTGTGGTATCGGAGGTATTGACCGCCTTCAGTACGGTTATCTCGGTCTCCATCTTGTCACTCAGCTTTTCGCTCATAGCAATAGAGCCTTGTTGAAGCCCGCCGATGCTGGATAAGAATACTTGGCTTATGGTCGCGGCTGCGATTACAACTGCGACTAGTATTATTCCATCTGAAACTACTGACTGTGCCATGGCTAGCACAAGAACTATCTGTGTATTTAGATAGATTATGAAGAGAAATTATGTAACACTGACACCCTATTTCTGGGCAGCTGGAGCCTTACGTATCTTCAGCTCCTTTACGATCCCTTCAAGCTCTGAAAGGGTCTGTATTACCTCGCTTTCGGCGAGCATCCTGTCCATCTCTGTCTCTTCCTCAAGTTGATCAAAGATGTTCTTTAGCTCTCCTTCCTCGATTAATGGCTCAATCTCACCCGTATCAGCCACCTTAATCTTGGTAGTCTTATATTTTGAAAGAGCATCATCGACTGGTTTCTCTTCCTCAAACTCCTCTTCAAGAAGTTTGTCAAACTCTGATTCCTCATCAAGCTCATCAAGTTCTTCAAGTAACTCTTCATCTTCGAGCAGTCCATCTATAGGAGTCTCTTCTATGATAGGAAGATCAAATATAGGCTGGACATTTACTTGTCGAGAATTGTTATTTACTAACAGGTTAGACAAATCAAGCAGTCCTTTAATCTTTAATTTGACTTGGAAGAACTCATTGATCACAATTACCATGCTGAAAGCCGTGAAAAAGTATGATGCGGCTAGACTTATCTCTACACCAGTGAACTGCAAACCATTTGAAAGATCAATCGACTCAGAAATCACGTAAAGCTGTGAGATCAAAGTCAAACTCATTAATAGGGTGGCTACAAGCAGTAGCCGTCCGGGTTCAAAGTTTCGTTTTAATGTCTCTGACATCATTTTTCACCTATATCATTGCTACTCCCGCAAGGTATCCTTCAACCGCTTTGCTAATTATCAGGTAGATCGCGCCTCCCATAGTTAGTTGCATACCCATATAGTAGAGTACAGTGAATCTGCTATCTCCCTCCATGTTGTAAATGCTGAACACATTGTTCAGTGAGAATAACCCTAACGCGAACACGAAGAATAACCTCATGAACTCTACATCGGGTACACTGAAGAAATCAAGCATGGTCGCCATCTCACCGATGAATCCGATTAGTGAGCCGAAGAAACCATCAATAACAGAGAACAGAGCCGATGCAACAACGTAGATGGGTACGGCTAATCCTACGTGGTATCCTACTGCATTGTATCTCTGGTCACGAATTGTCGTGTAGAGGTGATAGTATTCCTCGATATCCTTGTAGGCTTTTCCTAGGTCTCCACCAGTATAGATGGTATCAGTCATGATGGTATTGACACGCCGAATCAATAGACTGTCAATCTCAGTCTCAAAGCTCCACCAAGCTACCCGTGGCTCAACACGCATTCTTAGTTTATTATTAAGACTCTTGATAACATTGTTCAGACTACCAAAATCTGTTTCAACAGCACTGTCCATGATTTGAAGTAACGGAATGTTTGCTGAAAGGTTTGAAGCCATATACCTGAAGAAAGTGGGATAATCCTTCTCCATCGCCTTCACCTTTCCAACATATTGTTTGCCCAGCAACCCCGCCATAAAGAAGACTATTCCGATTAACACAAAGTGCATGAAGTAGTTATCAAAGGGAATAGTAAGTATCCCTGCTGCAACTATTATAGCCATCATGGAGGCGTATTCTGCTCTTTTTCTTGCTGCTGGTTTTTCTTTCTGGTCTTGTATCAGTAAGTTATCTGGTTTTGATGACTGGAATATGAGCCATGAGATGATATACAATATGAAACTGACTATAATCACAATCAATATGGCGATTATGATCATGGTTTTAGCGTCATAGAATATACTGCTGATTAGCATCGTAGTAGTCATAAATAATGTAATGCTGATCATGGGCAGATAGGCATCGCTTAGGGTCTTCAGTCGACCCATGGATTGTTGACGCTTTGAGGCATAATCTGCCATAAAGTTATCATAATATTTGTCAACGAACTCATTGATTGGCTCACCAGAGGCTATACTCTGACTTAGTTTAAACAGGAAATCGCTAAACTCCTTTGTAGGAGCTTCTCCACTCATGATTTCTGCTGCTTTTGCCTGTGGATATCTCCACTGGGTCATCAACACGAGGATTCGTGTGAGGTAAGGCGCGATGTATTTGAAAATCTCCTTCTCAGCTGAGACCTGAAGCATAAGAATGCGGGAAATTGTTCCAGAAGTGATAGACTTGAGGTACAGCATAAAGAACGGAAACTCGAACTCAATCTTGTCACCGCTGCTCATGTTCTCTAAGAACTTTGGCTTCTTAATCTTCTTCAACTGCTCCAACTAGTCCACCTTCTTCCCTAGCTTGACAGCTATTTCCTTCTCGATCTCAAAGCCTAGTTTCATCATGGCGTCGTTCTTGAACTTTTTATGAGCTTGTTCAATTCCGACGCCTTGAACCCAGAGTAGGTTTTCAAGAACCTCATCATATTCCAAGATATCCAGAGCAATCATATACTCCAGAATCTCAGCACGCATGTACAGCTCATCATATATTTTCCGAACATCAGCCCCAGTATATCCCTTCATTACAGCAATCTTCTGGTCCAATAGATAGCTGGTACCTAGACCTCTGAAGACAATCTCGTCTGTGGAGGGCTCGAAGCTGAACACCTCTACGAAGTTGTACGCTTGGTCTGCTGGCTCATAGCCTAGAATCTCGTTGATTGTCAATACGCGCCTCTTGTATTTGCCTGTCTCGGGGTCGTGGACAGCGCTTTGGAAGAAAGCCGCATTTAGGTTATCAACGTGAGTCTTAGGAACGTTAATCGGGAAGTTCGTAAGCCTCTGAACAAGTTTACCAACAGTTGCAGCGTGGAAAGTGGCGATACTTGGGTGTCCAGTCTGCATCGCTTGGAACGCGATGTTACCCTCAGCGCCTCTAACCTCACCGACGATGATGTAGGTAGGACGTTGACGCAGTGCAGCCTTGAGCAAGGCGAACATTGTGACACCTTCCTCGCTTCCACTGTTGGCTGTGTCTCGTACTACTTCTCTGATCCAGTTCTTGTGGGGTACGTGTACCTCGGGTACCTCTTCGATGCTGACGATCTTATAGTCGCGAGGCATGAAGCACATCAAAGCTGAGAGGCTCGTGGTTTTACCAGAAGCCGTCTCTCCACATATCCAGATACTCATCTTGTTCTCAAGAAGAATCCAGATATATGCTGCGGCGAGGCTGCTCATGGTTCCCCATTTGATGATCTGCGCGATACTGATGGGGTTCACAGCGAACTTACGGATAGTAAAGTTACTACCACGGGTAGAAACATCCTCACCGAAAACCAAGTTCAACCTTGAACCATCAGGCATCTTAGCGTCAACGATTGGCTCACGATGGCTTGCTGGTTTCCCAACGATCTCGCTGAGTTTTAACGCAAATTGGTCGAGTTCCTCTACATCTGGAAGTGTGATGGTGCTTTCTATGGTTTTGAATATCTTGTGGTCTATGTAGATGGGCCCGGCACCGCTGCAGTGGATGTCTTCAATATAGATGTCTCTGATGAAGGGCTCAAGGATGCTTGACCCGACTTTTTCACAATAGACCTCATATTTCAGCATCTCATAGCTCAAAGGGTCAAGGATTATGTCATCCATGTCCCGTTTTTTGAACCTAGCAAGTAGTCCGTTGCCTTCTTCTGGTTCCTCTGGGTTGATGTTTTTTAGTTTGTAGCCTTTCTGGACTTTTACGAAGCTGTCTAGTATCTCGTTGAGGTACCCTGTTTTTTCTTCGGGGGTCTTGAACATCAGGGTCTCATCGATGTTTAACGCGATGCGTTTCTCAACTTCGCTCATTATCCAGTCGCGGTGATGGATTAAACGCGGCTCAATGGGTTGGTAGAGGATATCTTTGTTTTTACCGTGAACATGCAGATGTATGAATACTGGATCTCCGATGGGGTAGATCACGTTTGGTTCATCAGCGGCGGACATATCTCTGCTCAGACTGTGAACAAGGGTGGGTAGTGGCTCGTTGTTCTTGAATATTTGAGCCATATAGTAACGGAAGTATGGGTTTTTCTTTACTCGTTTCTCCCACAGTTCATCGTATCCTTCTAGTCTGGCGATACGCCCAGCAACACTTGTGTCTGGCTTGTTGTTGTAGCCCGCAAAGCTCTGTTCAATAGTATTAAATGACTCCAAGTATTGACCCCGCGATGATCTATGCCTCTATTCAGGCAATCAACCCGTTTTCCAATTTATAGTGATTATAGAATAGTGAACTAGGAAAGAAACACAGGAAAAACTAACCCTTTGTAGAGCTAAACGGTAGTATCTTGATACCATATGCCGGAGAAACCTCGAAGCTGATGGTCTCACTAACGTTACGTGTGGCTCCTTTAAGCTTCGCAACATTGATGGTTAACGCGGTGCGGTCTCTGAATGACTTGATTTCCAGTATTAGGTGACCATCACAGAATGTCCTTAGCCTCACAAGTAACTCCTGATTAATTGCGTATGGGTGCATGCTCATTACGAATGTTCGTTCCATCTGGTCAACAATATAACGACATGTGCTGAAGAACTCCATTACATCATTATCACTTGCATGGGTAAGCAGGTGTGTTAATGAGTCAATGATGACGATGTCGTAGTTTTTACCTCGTTGTTTGATGAAGTTTGTCAAAGCTATCAGGTAGTATTTGCTGACCTCTTCTGTCCAGTTCATGTTCATGGTGTTCATGGTTGTTACCTTGAACTTACCTGTTAGATAGTGGTCTATGATGTTCCAGTTAAGGCGTTCCATGTTATTAACTAAGCCCTTGGCGGTGTCCTCGGTGGTGATATAGAGAACCTTTTTGTTGGCTACTAGGGCTCCGTAGGTGATCTGCTGAATGATGATGGTTTTTCCTGAGTCATTTGCACCCTCGACTAGGGTTAAGCTGGGTAATGGTAGTCCACCCATCTTCCTGTCAAGCTCAGGGTTGTTCAGCTTGAGAATGTTATCGTCTTCACCAAAATTGCTCATAGTTAGCTCCTGTTACCTTGATTTTCTCGTGCTCTGGATACTAGAGCCAGTAACAGGAACAGGTGAGTTGACTCTCCCCACTCGGATACTGGCTTGTCCAGATTCCTCAACAGTGAGGTGATTAGCAGCTTATCCTCCACATCGCCTCCAAGTACGGCTTGATTTTTCTTACTCTGTTTTTTATTGGAGGATAACTTGTCCATAATATCGCGTACAACTTGCGGGGAAGCCCACTCCTTGTACATACCTTCAAGAAGAACTTCCTCAGAGCCTTTCTCACCAAGTCTGATCAGAAGATAATCCGCGATAAGGCTCACATAAGCCTGATAATAATCTCCTGACTCCTCAAAAGTGCCTGTTAAACCTTGGATTTGAGGCTTTGAACTTGGTTTACTTTGTAACTTGATGACCTTAACCAGATCATTTACGGTGCCTACCAGTTGATTAACAGAGTTCTCTGTTTGAGCTATTCGCTCTTCCAAGTACAAGTTATTTGATGGCATAACGTGAGGTGACGGAGCTTGACCAGCAACAACTGGACTCATACTCTCACCAACAACCATTTTCTGGCCACCACTACTAGGCTGAGACACTGATGAAGGCATTGCTGGTTCTTGAACAGATGGAGTGATACTTTGAACAACGGGAGACTCAGATGGTTCAGCTACTCTAACTGGAGCATTGTATCCTGGCATTGGCTGTGCAGCTGCTGCGCCTTCGACTTTTACGAGGCTTTGATTGTTATCGTCTTCTTCTCCGTCTGCCATGCGTTTCTTGGCTTCTTCTCGTTTCTGTTTATTGACCTCGCCTTCAACGGTCTCGACTGCAACATTAACCAACTTATCTACACCCATGTCCCGGAGCATGTTGAATGGGTTATCCATATCCTGCATCAGACTACGAACATCTAGGAGCGTTGACTTCATGGCCTCTGTCATAGCCCGCATCTCTTGGTCCGTCTTGTCCATACGGTTCTTTAACTCTACCATATCAGCGGAATTATCATTGTCTAGACCTAGCTCCATGTCTAAGTCACCCATATTCTCCAGCTCGGTTGTTAGTTCCGATCCAGAGTCCTTATTCTCGGCCATTCGCTTTCACTCTTCATTTGGTTAAAAAAGGATTATAGAACAAGAATCGGTGACCTTTTCCCGAAACCGTGTTTATTTCATACCTGTTTCTCACTGTTCTTCACCGATTCTTATGTTGAATATAAAAAAGGGAAGGAGATGAGACACTTACTCAAGTGTCATAATTGTGGTGTAGATCGCTGGGAGCTGGCGCTCGATAGTCAGTACTGCACCCGCTGATGGTCTTAGCTCAATCCTGAACTCTTCATAGGGGTGAGCATACACATCATCCATTGAAGCCTGAACTGGATCAACTCCGGTAGCATTGTCAAGTTGACTAAAGTCTATAGTTACCTTGAACTTTTCACCGACCTCACATAGACTGTCGCCGTCACTGTTAACGCCCTGGATGGTCATGATGGTGCCGTTACTATCGTATAGCTCACCATGGCATCTTGCGTTAGTGTAGGTAGCGACTAGTTTACTGTCGTCTAGATCGATTGGTTCATGTCCCTGACTGAGCTTGATGTAGAAGGTCAGCTTTGTTAGGTCGATGTCTGCCTGATCTCCACCAGTACTGCCGAATTGTCCAATGACGCCGCTATCGACTAGTAATGCGCTGCTTGCCTCACTCATTCCACTTGAGATAACTGACTGTGCCTTCTCGGCTGTCAGGAATCCCATGTTAAGTACAACGAATGCAAACGCTGCAGCAGTGATTACGAATGCGACCAATATGATCGCTGTCTCTAAGCCCGTCATTCCGCGACGATTTCCCAGTATCTTGTGATTACTCATTTTTTTATCTCCAATATTGATTGGCAGTTTGCCGACCTGAAATCTCTAAAATACTCTATTAAGAAAATGTATGTGGGCTAACTCTACACAATTTCATGGTAATGTATGTAAATTATGTTAGTGTGGAAAGGAAGAAGATTTCTCGTTGAAAAAAGAGAGAAAAACGTCTAAGATTTAGTTAATTAAGAATGAAAAGAAGATAACTAATCATAATAGATAAATATTGATAAAACTCAATTTGTTTATATCGAGGGTATGGTTTTGAGTTCTAGAAGGTCAAGATTCGAGATTTATGTTGATGTCTTGACCGAGATAATGAATGGAGCAAAGAAACCAACCAAAATAATGTACGCCGCAAATCTCTCATATCAACCTCTAAAAAACATACTACAGAGTCTTGTGGATCAGGGTTTAATCGAGGAAGAAGATGGACGGATAAAGGACAAAAGAACTAAGGTAAAATATTGTCTAACTCAAAAAGGATTGAATGTAGTTAGATACTATAGTAAGGCAAAGGATCTTGTTGAGGTTTCTAACCCAAAAGACCTTGATTAAGCCTCGATGTTTCCACAGACGACAAAGTCGCGGTGTACACCAAGTTCTCGTGAGAGCCAGTTCTTTGTGTAGAGTACGTCGAGTTGGTACTGTATAGTGTGTTTCTCGCCTTTGTTCTTGATTTTCTTGGCGCGTAGCTCTAACCCTATACTTAGTTGTCCATTGAGCAGGGAGAAACTGTCTTCAAGGTTTTTACCCATGTTTAATCCGGATAGTACAAGGTTGTTCTCGCCTTCGCTGAGTTCAAGGGTGATATCAGGTACCTCCTCGTGGTATGTGTATACCTTGGTCTCGGTGAGTGCATTGCAGTAAAAGGTTGAGTCTATAAGGTCAAAGCAGATAAGCTCGGATTCGACGGCTCTGTCGCAGAACTCTTCCCAGTCATTCAAAGATATTTTGAGGCTTGGGGGGTTAGCTGCAAGGTTTCTCGGTGAATTGTTTTCCTCGATGAGGTCTTCTGCCCGGGTTCATAGCTGGTCTAGGCTTTTTTCGTGGTCTTTTAGGACGTTGATTAAGAAGTCCATCACTTCGACTTTATCTGCGTAACTCATGTGTTTCCCTGCTTTCTTGGCTGGAAAGGCATCTGCATGAAGTGAATATAAGGAAAGAGGGGCTATGTAACATATCAAAGAATAAGAAAACCGATCGGTGTGTAGGACACATAAGATTGGTATAGAATACTGTTCATAGATTTCTATGAATTAATCAGCATACACATCGTTTTTCATGAACTCTCTGAGGACTGTTGTCGCGTAGGAGCCCTTCATCAGCGTGAATGATACTACTAAACCATCATCACTTGTGTCCAGTGTTATCTCGGGTAGGATTATACCCATTCTTCTTGTGCCTTTTATGTGGTGTTTTCTGAAGTCGTCCTTGGTGATGGTAACTGAGTCCAGTATGCTTGACTCAAATTCACCTGATTGGCCGGTGGCTTCACGCATCTTGTACCCGAACATTGGTGCAGTGAAGCTGATCTCTTTTGCATCAAATCGTTTTTGCTCGGTTTCTAGGTCTTCTACTTGAAAGACTCCACCGGTGTCATGTTTTTTTGCTATGTCTCCTGGGATTAGTTCTGTGAATTTTCCG
>JAOZIG010000489.1:0-3449 GCA_026014515.1 Candidatus Bathyarchaeota archaeon
AGCCTCTGCGTATGCTCTCTGCGTGTATTTCTCTGAGATAGTATCCTGCTGCTCTGAGGGGTTCCCTGTGTTCCTTGAACCTGTTAAGTTGTGGATGGTTTCTCCATCCTTTGGTCTCGCCTTGCACTACTTTCTGGGCTAGTAATCCCTCGCGCCACTGAGCTCCTAACCCCATCCAGTCTAAGTACCGTGGATGTATCGACCAAATCCTCATTACGAGATACGTGTAGAAGGGCTGAATATAATGTATAATAAAAAGAGAAAAGAAAAGAGGGTTTACTCTTTCTTGAGCATAGGACCTACGAAGTAACCGACAACGACGCCGATTACCAGTGCCGCGACTGCTGCCAACTGCATTGTGCTAGCTGAGCTCTGTGCCGCCGCTAGATCTGTCTCAAGCGCAGCGTTATCGCTGGTTAGAGTACTTACGTCTCCTTCCAGTGAGCTTACATCTGCTTCTAGAGATGCGACCTCATCTGTTAGGTCAGCTACGTCTGATGTTAGACCTGTTACATCATCCTCAAGACCGTCAACTTCATCCTCCAGAGTTGTAATCTCTGCTCCCATGCCGTTGCGTACAGCTAGGTCGAGAATGTTACCGAATAGAACCGCGCCCTGGTTGGGGTTTGATTCTAGTCCGTATCTGTCGTCTCTCTGTATTTCGGGCTTGTACATTGGGGAGTAGTGGCTGAATGGTGCGTCGCTTGTAGCGATGACATAGTTACCGTCACCCATCTCTTCAAGAACCATCATGGCGAAGGCGCCTTCCTCACCGGGGCTGTGTGCTTCTGGTGCGGGGGCTGACTCGTCGCTGATAACACCTGTGTCTGATGTGGTCATGATTACATGGACGCCATCAATCTCAGTGTCTTCAAGAGCGTAATAGTTACCGTTAACGTATCCAACGATGACTCCACAGCCGTGGAACTGGGCGTATGTGACACCTGCTACTAGGAACTTGTAGTCCTCTGAACAGTATGTGGATACACCCTTGATTCTGTAAGCTGCATCAAAGTTTGTGACTGGGTCCTGAGCCTCACCGTTTTCTCCACGTAGGCTACTGCCGACTGCTTCAAGAACCGCGTTAGCGTCTGGGATTCTTAGCTCCTGACCATCTGGGTAGTCGCTGTCTGATGCGACCCATAGTAGTTTGTTACCTTCATCGAACCATGCTGTAATTGCTGATAGTTCTGCGGAGGAATACTCTACTGCTGGATCTGCCTGAATCATTACCAGCATGTCTACACCTGCAAGGTCTGCAGCGGTAATGTCTTCTGTAACAACGCTCCAGTCAACATATGCATAGTCCTCCATGGCTGCCTTGAGGTTGTCGTCAGCCTCTAGTGCGCCTTTCAGGTGAACTACGACTTTTCCGCTTGATTGTGCGCCAACAAGCGCAAAAGATGTCATTGACA
Source organism: Candidatus Bathyarchaeota archaeon (assembly GCA_026014515.1). GTDB lineage: Archaea > Thermoproteota > Bathyarchaeia > TCS64 > TCS64 > RBG-16-57-9. Next base: position 1,416 of record JAOZIG010000489.1, read on the forward strand.
TGATGAGTGTTGATAGAAGAAGAAGTCCAATGAATTTATTTTTCATAGTTTTCTCCGGTTCAAAGTAGTTGGGTACGGCATAAAAGCTTTCTCAGATCGTTCTGACAGAATTTAAATGCTGTAAAAACGATAACGAGTCAAGGTGAGTTCCGTGGATAAACGGGTATTGATTGGAATTGCAATAGTTACATTACTTGGACTAGGGTTTATTGGTTACAGAGCCATGAACCCAGAGACGCCAGATGATGGTGGAGATGGTACACCAGATACAGGTGGTGAGACCCCAGACACTGGAGGTGAAACCCCTGACACAGGTGGCGAAACACCAGATACTGGTGGAGAAACCCCTGATACTGGAGGAGAAGAACCTATTATCGGTACTATATCTGGTACGATTGTTGATGATGAGGGAGCCCCCATTGAGGGCGTTACAGTTGAAGTCGGTTCAGTGTCAACAACAACCGATGCAAACGGTGACTTTACATTAACCGTAGAGGAAGGCAACTACTATGTTGAGGCTTCCAAGAACGGTTATTCACAGGGACTTAAATCCGTTAAAGTCACAGAGGAGACCACATACACAGTTGACTTCAGTCTAAGGGTTCTGAGCACAGGCACAGGCGACGGCAAGACCATCAGAGTAATCACACGCCACGGAGCAGACATCATGCTAGTCGCTGAAGACCTATTCCTAGAAAGCGACTTTGCCATAGAGAACAATATAGTGAATATTGAGTGGCTGCCAATCGCCGACTCTCTTTGGATCGAGACAATATCACGATCAGGAGACGTTGATGTTGCTTGGGGTGGTGGACCAGACCTTTTTGATCTTATCATGGAGGCTGACCTACTTGACCCCCTTGAGGGAGATAACATAGAGGCAATACTAGCAGACATCCCAGAAGATATAGGCGGCTCAGAGACGAGACGAGAAGTTGGTGGCGACATTTATTGGGCTGGTGCAGCCATCAGTAGCTTTGGATTCACCATCAACACTGATCTCCTTGACTACTATGGCTTGCCTGAGCCATCCACATGGGAGGACTTAGCGACCGCGACCTATGCAGCGTACCTACCTACGGCTGTAGTTGGTACGGCTGATGCAACCACATCAACCTCAAACACAAGGATATTCCAGATCATACTCCAGATATATGGCTGGCAGGATGGCTGGAACATCTTGATGAAGATGGGTGCAAACAGCGCCATCTATGACCAGTCAGGTAACGTCAGGGACGCCGTAATCAACAGACAGATAGCAGTCGGTACAACCATCGACTTCTACGGATACACGGCGCAGTGGAAGAACTCAGAGTTCTGCCGCTACATATTCCCCGCTGATGGAACCATTGTAAACGCGGACCCAATAGCGTTACTAACCACAGCCACAGACAAAGAGCTAGCCCAAGGATTCATCGAATGGGTTCTAAGCCCAGAGGGACAGAAGACATGGCTAGACGGAAACATCAACAGGATGCCTGTAAACGAGGGTGTCTTCGATACCCCTGAAGGACTGATCCGGTCAGACCTAGAGGAAGTATTCGGCAAGACACAGGAAGCATTGACAATCCAGTTTGACAGCGTAGAAGGAGCAAGCTACTACTCATCCATCCGAAACTACCACAGGGCAACACTGGTACTACCACACCTACAGCTAAGCGAGCTATGGGCAGACCTAACTTGGGCGCTTGAACAAGGCGACATAACCCAAGCCCAGTTCGAAGACATAGAGGCAAGGATAGGTGACCCATACGAGATACCATTCATCGACCCAGAGACAGAGGAGACCACAATATTCACCATGGAATATGCTCAGGCAATCAACGAGCGCATGGCTGATGACGTTGAGTACAAACAAGAAATGGTAGACGCATGGGAGAAGGCAGCACAAGCACACTACGCAGAACTATATGCAGAGCTAAACAGTATATCCTAGGGGGCTAGTGTTGACGGAGAACTTGATGGGGAAATTCTCCATCACAGATACATTTGAAAAAATTCGGAGGGAGCTTGATCCCCTCACCCTCACACAGA
>JAOZIG010000489.1:3459-9941 GCA_026014515.1 Candidatus Bathyarchaeota archaeon
CTCATCGCTTTTCTCATAATGCCCCTATCATCGCTGGTTATTCAGGGCTTCAAGTATGAGGGTGGATTCAGCCTACGCTGGTTTATCAGCATCCTCACAAGCCCAGAGTACGTAAGTCTCCAGAGCAGAGGCGGACGACTCTTTGAGGTGCGAAGAGGTGTAATGTACATTTGGGGCTACGACCATGGCATCTTACTTAACTCGCTTATCGTTGCATTCTTGGTCACCCTGTTCTGCAGCATCATAGGAATCGGCGTCGCCATGATCATGGGACGCTACGAGTTCAAAGGCAAAGCCATCTTCAAAGTAATACTACTAATCCCCCTACTAGCTACACCATTCGTGAACGCATATGTTGTGGGGAAAGTATTCAACCCACAGTTCGGGTTACTCAACTACCTATTCTATGATATGCTGCATATCCTACCATGGAGGGTAAGCATAGACGGATTAGTCGGACTCATAGTAGTCCAGACACTAACATACTACCCCATAGTCTACACAAACGTACTATCGTCTCTGAACAACGTGGACCCCAGCCTAGAAGAGATGGCTGAAAACCTCGGCTCAACAGGGTTCAGACTATTCAGAACAGTCACATTCCCCCTACTCCTACCCGGACTCGTAGCGGGGGCGATAATCACATTCATATTCAGCCTAGAAGACCTTGGAGCCCCCATTGGTTTCATCGGGGCTACTGCTAACCCCCTCTCAAAGAACGTGGCATCATATCAGATATACGCCAGCTTCAAAGAAGCATTAACCGGCGAGATTTCCCCCAAGGTATCTGCCCTAGCGTTGCTTGTCATGGTGATCACCGTGTTAAGCTATACTCTAGTCAAGTATTATACTTCAAGGAGAGACTATGCGATGCTCAGTAAGGGGGGACGCTGGAGCCCAAGACTGAGCACACCAAACATGGGCACACAGGCACTCATCATCATATCCCTCACAGTATTGTTCTTACTAGGGGCGATGCCTCAACTGGGAACTCTTGTCTTGGCTTCCACTGACTGGGCGACAAGCGGCACATTCCCCACAAAACTAACAGGGGAATATTTCGCTGCGCTAACCACAAACCGGGACGTGGTGGGGGCTATCTTGAATAGCCTCGGCTATAGCGTAGCCGCAGTGGCGATCATGATTGTCGTAGGCTCCAGTATCAGCTATGTTGTGGCGAAACGAGACATACCCACAAAAGGCTTCCTCGATCTACTTGCAACAGTACCAGTCTCGGTACCCGGGGTAAGCCTAGCGGTAAGCTACTTCCTATTCTTCTCAACAAAATTATTCAGAGGCTCAGTACTGGACCCCCTGACAGACCCAGCCGCGTTATTGATAATAGCATACTCAATTAGACGACTTCCATTTACAACACGGTCAGTTTACGCTGGGCTACAACAGATCGATAAGAGCCTTGAGGAGGCATCACTGAACCTTGGTGCTACTCGTACCTCTACTTTCACAAAGATAGTGCTCCCGTTGATTGTGTCCAACGTCATCAGCGGAGCGTTACTGAGCTTTGTCTATAGCATGGCGGAGGTAAGCACCAGCGTAACACTAGGCGCATTGAGCGAGGACCGGGTTCCAATCACTTTCTTCATCAGCCAGATAGTCTATGGCACTGCGGCGGTGGGCTCCGTTAGCATCGGGGCTAGCATGTGCATATTGTTGATGGCTGTTCAGATCACCGCCATGGCTGTGAGCAACTATGTGCTCAAGCAAAAAGTATCATTCCTAGGAGTCTAAAAGATGGTAGAAATAATACTAAAAAACCTCACGAAACGCTTCGGAGACGTAACAGCAGCAGACAACATCAACCTAACAATCAACGACGGAGAGTTCTTCACCCTACTAGGACCAAGCGGCTGCGGAAAAACAACCACCATGCGTATGATAGCAGGATTAGAGTTCCCAACAGAAGGGCAAGTCTTCTTCGATGACAAGGATGTCACTCAGCTACCATCCTATGAACGCAACACCGGGATGGTATTCCAAAACTACGCACTCTGGCCCCACATGAAGGTCTTTGAGAACGTAGCCTACGGGTTGAACGTCCGCAAGGTACCCCAAAACGAGATCAAAGAACGAGTAAAGGAGGCTCTTGAACAAGTAAAGCTGGGCGGTATGGAGGACAGGTTCCCTACCCAGCTTAGCGGTGGGCAGCAGCAGCGTGTCGCATTGGCACGTGTACTTGTCATTAATCCAGCGGTTCTTCTACTTGACGAGCCTTTGAGCAATCTTGACGCCAAGCTGAGGGTCCAGATGCGTGAGGAGATCAAGGATCTCCAAAAACGACTGGGTATTACCACAATCTATGTTACCCATGACCAAGAGGAAGCCATGTCTGTCTCCGATAGAATCGCTATCCAGAACCATGGAAGGGTTATGCAAATAGGAGACCCCTTGGGCATCTATAATGTGCCCCAGAACGTGTTCATCGCCACTTTCATGGGCAGAGGAACCCTACTTGAAGGCGATGTAACAAGCATCGATCCTGATGTCTCTATGAAGATAGGGAACATAGAACTAACAGGAAACGACTCAACAGGCAATATCAAAGCAGGAGACAGAGCCTCCTGTATCATAAGACCAGACAGTTATGAGGTGAAGCAACCTGATGTGCCCTCTAATGTGATGGAGGGGTTGGTTGAGTGGACATCTTTCATCGGTCCTTACACTGAGGTGCGAATTGATGTGGATGGAAACAAGATACTGGTTGATGTTCCCCCAGAGTTTACCCCAGAGGTGGGTGGAACTCTTAAGGTATACATTCCCTATAAAGACACGATAATGTTACCATTGGATGTGAATTAAGTTGAATAAGAAACGATTATCCCTGATAGTGCTCCTAGCCTTCGCAGTATCAACGCTAGTAGCAATCCCATTCGCACAATCGTACACACCACAGAAAATAGCCGAGTATATGAGCAGTCCACTGCCGACGGCACCGGAACCGGTTCTTATCGGTGGCGATTTCCCTGTAATGGTCAAGGACTTGTCAACTGATCTTGCGGGAGGCGTAGCTAGTGCTTGGTCAGGAGAAATATCTTCCATCTATGGTGTCTATACCATACCTTTGGTGAATGGGACCTTTGATGGTGAGAAATGGCTTCTCTACTTCAATGTCCCAGATAATGTACATGCTGGACTCTACAACCTGACGTTGGCACAAGGCTCAATGACTGTACATCAAAGCAACAGTATATGGGTGCTTGAGAATTACCCTGATACAATCACATTCAGCCAGATAACTGATATACACGAGCCAATAGGCGAACTACTCTACCCTCAGTTCATCATGCAGAGTAATTTCATGAACCCAGATTTTGTACTGGCAACTGGTGATATAGTTCAAACCGAGTCAAACGCAAGAGCATGGGCATACACACAATACGCAAACATACAGTACGAAGTACCCATCTACATGCTACCCGGGAACCATGATTATTCTGGGTACGGTGGAAAAGGATACGCCATGTACGGTGGTAAACTGAATTATACTTTGGTTCTTGGTGACTTTGTGGTCATTGCCGCTGATAGCGGTGAGAATGGTTACTTCAATCCTGAGCAAGTTATATGGATTGAGCAACAGCTACAGAAATACCCTGATAAGGTCAAGATTCTTGGATTCCACCACGCTATACTAAGCTCAGAGTTCGAGGAGGACATGGGGTCAACAACAGGTGGATATATCGAAGTTGACTGGGATGACATAGACTCCCTCGCAGAAACTATGTACTTTACATGGTTAGGCGAAGATGGGCTTCCTCTAGACGTGACAAAGGAGGTTTTCAGACTTGTACACGAGTATGATGTACGTATAATACTGAATGGGCACGTCCACAGGGACATGATCTATGTAGTGGATAACCAGCACTACTTCGTAACAACATGTACCACCGGGGGAGGACTACCAGAAACCCAGAGATATGGCTCAAGGCTAATCACAGTAGAAGGTGACGGCACCGTGACTCTTGACCCATATGCAGTAGCAGACATTGACAATCCTCCAAACAACCTACCAACAGGCTACGTATCATACACTTATAGCTCTGCTAACGATTTCACTGGAACCGCTGTCTCGGCAAAGGTGCAAAATGACCTAGAGATACCCATCATTGATGGAAGGCTCATCTTCAAGGTCTCAGACAGCAAACCCCTCGGAGATTATGTGTTCGTAGGAGAACAACCCACAAGGGTGGAAACCACAACAACATCAGAAGGCTACGTCTTCGAAGCATACTTCGATGTACCAGCACAGACTGGATTTGAGGTTACATTGAAGGCTGAGGATGACACAACAGAGCCAAGTCTAGGCGTTGAACTCGCTGCACCATACCAGATGGAGAACCCCACAACAGTGACCCTTTCAGTGTCTGATTATGGATGGGGCTTGAAGACCATTGATGTAAGCTATTCTCTTAATGATGGTTCAACTTGGATCCCTGTAGAGGCAAGCATCGAGCCGATACTGGTAGGTGATTTATTCAAGGACAACTTTGGGGGCTATGATGTAACCTTTGAGGTACCAGCATTGTTTGAGGGTGAGTCAATCCTCGTCAAAGCCGAAGCAACAGATTACGCGGGAAACGAAGCAAGCTTCCAGTCAACTGACTTGACATTAGGAACCCCAACTGAGTACACATTGAGTGTAGACTCTACACCAATAACAGTTGATATCAATGTAGACGGTATATCCATGGCTGCTCCACATATGGCAACCCTTGAAGAAGGAGAGTACACGGTAAGCGCCCCAGAGACGATAACCGTTGACGGTGATACCTATGAGCTAATGGAATGGAGCACAGGCGAGACAGGCACAGAGATAACCATAACCCTCTCAGAAGACACCAGCATAACTGTAACCTATGAGATGCAGGAAACAACAGAACCTGATACCGAGCCAGATACAGAACCAGAAACAGAGCCCGATACAGGCGGCGGCATACCCTTCCCAGCAGCCTACATGCTCATCGGAGTAGCAGCAGCCACACTATTAATCAGTCTACGGAAGCCTAGAGGCTTCTAAACCCATTTTTTACTGTATTTCTTCGGCAATCTGAGCTCCATGCGTCAACTGATCAACCCTTACATCGGTAACATACACTGAACCATCCTTCTTGAACGCCTTGAAGTCTCCTCGTTTGATGCTTTCCAGCATCTGGGCTGGGTTCAGGTTGTTGTTTCTCATGGCTACCTCGATTGGAGTAATATTCAGTGATTTTACTTGGTTAATCAACTTGTCAAGACTCTCTTCGACACACATGGTCATCATATTAACCAAGGGATAGATGGTGCCCTTTCCCGCTTTCTCGGCGCATTTACGATAATATTTTACCTCATATGGGTTCAAGGGGAGCCCAAAGATGTAGCCATTCTGGTTCAAGAGCCACTTGGACAAGAGTCGTGATGTTGTTCCTGTACCATAATTGAATGGGCGTATCTGGTGGAAGAACCCCTGTATTAACGCTGATTTCTCAATAGGGTGATAGTCTTGGCTGATGTTTAACTTACTAAGAAAACCATCAAGACGAGGGTGGATGTTGTTTCGATATTTTCCAGCTTCTTTGTCAATATTTTTCATAACCACTGTGTGAATCTCTTTTACCGTCTGGTTGGTGATCTCGTTCTTCACATTTTGTCTAATATACTCAAAAGCATTAGCGTGGTTAATTGACAGGTGCTGGAAATAAGTGGGTCGCGCCAAAATATCGTGGTTAGTGTCTAGGATTTCTCGTGTCTCTTCTAAGCTGAGTGATGAGCCTTCGATCTTGTTGCTGACGTAGACGTACTCGACCAGTATATCCCACTGTATTTTTTTGAGGGATTTCTTATCAAGAAGCATGGACTCTAGTTTGTCCTTCTTTGAGTTTATCCGGTCTAGGATGAAATCATCGAGATACTTCAAATCTTACGCCTACGTTTGGGCATCCCATGTACTAGATTAAAGGATTATAGAACAACAAGGCATAAGTTACTATTTTTTAATGAAAGTTAATAAAAAAATGGTTACTGGTTGAAGAAATCGAGTGGACGTTGACCAGTCATCCTCGATTCTTTTATGAGGAAGTCCCTCATCTCATCCGCGTCAGTAAATATCCGTGTCGCGTACCACTCAAAGAATGGGCTCGGCTCATATGGATAATACGCGTAGACAAGCTTCGCCAATGCCTTGGCGTAGACCATCTCACACATTACACCTGCGCTAATGCTCTTACGTGGGTGGTATACTACAACCATGTCCGTGTTCTCGATTATCTTGTAGTCGCTGTCGATGATCTGGAACCGTAGGTTCTTGATGGCTGTCTCAACCTCCTTTATATCGAACTCCGCCTCCATGGGGCCATCCTTGTAGGTCATCCTGAAGGTGAATGTCTCAGGCATCTCCTGCCTTGCGTCAATGGTCTCGTTCACAGCATCCCTCCACTGCTCAACTATATCCCAGTCCTTGATCAGATAGGGATCAAACAACACATAGT
>JAOZIG010000218.1 GCA_026014515.1 Candidatus Bathyarchaeota archaeon
AGAAGACATCGGTGAAGCATTGTGTCCTGCTTTTGGAGAATTAAAATACTGGAGTACAATGAACAACCATGGGTACTACGCATACCTTTGGGCAACAAGCGGAAGCACATGGTACGCATTTGACCCTCTAACTGGGCGATGGGAATACACAATGACCAATTGTCCTAGTGGGACTCGAGTACCTGGTCCAAACGGAGAAATCATGATTTACTCTATTGATATTGCTGCAGGAAGAATGAGTGTATGGAACACAACGGCCGCATACTATGACATGATGTTGGCAGAATATGGCGATGATCCATTAGCCACATATCAAGCTGGGCGTTGGAGGCCGATAGGACAAACATTCGATGCAGAATACGGAACAAAAGTATCAACATCATTTCCAACTGACTTAATTGGATCTGTGGAAATAGTAATCCCAGTAGACAAAGTCATCGGCAGCAACATGGAATGGGCGGGAGGTTCAGCGGTACAAAACCCACAAATTTGGGCAGTTGACCTCAGTCCAGGACATGAAGGAGAGTTGCTCTGGAATAAAGCATGGCCACTACCTGAAGCAGGAGTTCACTATGACTTTGCAGGTTCTCACGCCTATTCGGTTGAAAGTAATCTTTTCGTAATTACTGGCAAAGAAACCCGAAAGCACTATGCAATCAGCATGAGCAACGGAAACCAACTATGGGGCACAACTGCTTTTGAACCATACAACAACGCCTATTCAAATGTCTACATGTCTCCATGGGGCCAATCAGTGTGTTATGAGGACAAGCTTCTCACTCAAGGATTTGGAGGAGTTTGTACTTGTTATAGTTTAACTGACGGAAGCATGCTCTGGCAATATGAAGAAGGAAATGAATATGGAGAATTCTTGTTTGGAAACGATTGGTCTAATCCGTGTGCATTTACAAGTGATGGTAAAATCTATCTAGTCCACGCTGAGCACTCTGCGATCGATCCTAAACCACGAGGTGCACCCACAACTTGCCTTGATATTAATACGGGTAACGTAGTGTGGAGAACTGATGGTTTGAGATTAGGTACCCGTTGGGGTGGACAACCAATCATCGGCGACAGTGTCATGGTAGGCTTCAGTTCGTACGATAACACTATTGTTGCTGTCGGAAGAGGACCAAGCAAACTAACCCTAAAAACTCCTGATACAGTTGCAAAAGGCGCGCTGATACAAGTTAGTGGTACTATAATGGATGTTTCTCCTGGAACTGAAGACGCAGAACTATCATTACGATTCCCTGATGGTCTTCCTGCAATCTCTGACGGTGACATGAGCGAATGGATGCTGTATGTCTATAAACAAAGACCACGTCCAGAAAATGCAGTAGGTGTTA
>JAOZIG010000480.1 GCA_026014515.1 Candidatus Bathyarchaeota archaeon
CTTGAGAGTATCAAGTGGAGTAAAAGTATATTCAATGGGGTTATTGACGCTATCTTCATCGTTGATGAGAAACTAAACTATATCGATGTTAACACAGCAGCAGTTCGCCTAACCCAATTCAGTGACGAGGAGCTATCCACGCTGAATATGAGGGACCTTCATACAGACCATGAACAATTTAAAACGTATTTTACATGTGTAGCCAAGGGTGAGACCATCAGAGACTACTCTGAGATTATCAGAAAAGAAGGTGGAACAGTACCAGTCGAGTACAGGGTCTCAGGTATCACGATTGAGGATAGGATGTATCTGCTTATCGTGGCAAATGATCTTACCCTGAGGAGGAGATATCAGGAGCGTCTTGAGGCACTGTATGAGATCGCGTTAAGGATGGCGGAGGTAAATAGCCTTGATGCTGTGGCTGATCTATGTCTATCTGCTATCAATGATGTCTTGAAGTTTAACCTCTGTACATTCAGTCTCGTAGAGGACAACTTCATCAGGTTCAGATATATGAATGCGGAAAGTGATATCAATGAACTGCCCCTTGACAGCTCAGGTATCACTGTAAGGGCAGTCAAAACAGGAGAGATACAGCTTGTCTCAGATGTTAGCAAGGACCATGATTATGTGCCATGTTATGGATACACTGTTGGATCAGAGTTAGCGGTCCCTGTGAAAGTTGATGGTCAGGTCAGGGCATTGATCAATGTTGAAAGCGAAGAGACAGATTCCTTCTCCCAAGAAGACAGGGATCATGTTGCTACTCTCGCGGAGCTTGTCTCAAACGCCCTGCACAGGTTGGACACCAAGGAGTACTTGGAGGGGCTTGTTGAGGAGAGAACAAGGGAGCTGAAGAGGCTGAATGAGCAGCTGGTACATCTTGGAGAGATGAAAAACCAGTTCATCAACCATGTAACCCATGAGCTACGTACCCCACTAACATCGATTAATGGCTATCTTGAGATAATGCAATCCATGCAACCCTCCGAGATCATAAAAGAATGCGAAAAGTTTTTCGCTATACTGACTCGGAACACTGATCGTTTGATATCCTTGACAGATGATCTCATCGAACAACAGAGGATAGAGACAAACAAGTTGGGAATTGAGCGGGCACCCACATATCTAAATGAATTAATCGAACAATCAATAGAGAACACATCACCCATGATGCATCAGAAAAATCAATCAATAACCATAGACTATGACAAGACAATACCCATTCTAGATATTGACCCGATCAGGATAGGTCAGGTGATGGATAACCTTCTCAGCAACGCCATCAAGTACAGCCCAAGCAACTCAAAAACCACAGTAAAGACCGTGTTCCTTGGAGATGAGATCTATGTTTCTGTCTGTGATGAGGGTATCGGTTTAAGCCCAGAGGATATGACTGAACTATTCAAGCCATTCCCAGCGATAGACAGACCAGTAATGACAGAGAACTCTACAGGGTTAGGGTTAAGCATCTGTAAGGGAATCATTGAACTTCACGGTGGAAAAATATGGGCAGAATCAGAAGGAAGAAATCGAGGCTCCACCTTCTCATTTAAATTACCAATAAAAAGAGTGGATTAACTCAGTTTTCCGTGAAGAACCTCAACCGCCTTCTTTATCTTGCCATTCTCTTCAGTGATCTTCACCGTACCCCATGCTGTCCCGGTACTCCAGAAGCAACGGAACTCATCACCTTGGATTCTGGGCTCGAAATCAATGGAACCATCAAAACCATAACTGAAACCACTTAACGCGAGGATCAACCCCCAGCTAGCCATACTACGGACATAGTGATGCCCACATTCTACCTCGTTCCATGGGCTTCTTCTGACGCCATCATGACGATCCCGTAGAGCCTTGACAACGGTCAAACCCTCCTCAATATACCCCTCATAGATGAGGTGAGCTGCAACATGGTACTCGATCCCAGTCCAGACCTCGTGACTATACACAAAGGGGTACTTTGGTCGGCCTCCTTTGGGCCACGTACAAATAATGAGACCTTTCTCGTCATTCAAGGCATAGGTTCGCTGTGTGTTATCGTGGTCATGGAAGTCTGTCTTGAAGTTGTACTTGTAGACGCTGTGGATGGCTTTCTTAACGTGGTCTGGGGGCAATATATAGCCTAGTCCCATGAGGTGGGCGTTGATCTGTCCCAGCAGCTGGTCGCTGAGGCACCCAATTCCATGCTGATACTTGTACTGGTCAACATCATCTAGACGCTGCACATAGTACTCATCTTCCCAGAGGGTCTTGTCAAGGTTTACTCTGCCTCGCTCGTAGAGGTTTCTATACTTCTCTGCTGACTCATAGTCTCCTGCTGCCTCAGCAAGATGGGTTCCAGCCTTGAGAGCTGCGAGAAACATTATCCCGCTGAGGGGGTTTGGCCCATAGAAGCTGATATCATAGGTGTTATGCTGTTTGGACTCAGTCACACCGTCCCTGTCTTGATCCCATACAGCGCAAGCATAGTCTAGTGCTCGTTTTGCCCCCGGGTACTGGGCGTTCATCCAGTCTGTGTCTCGGCTGAGTCGCCACTCCCTGTAGAGGCTCATTATAGTACCGCATTGACCGTCTGATGCTGCCTGTACTGCGTCCCAGTTTAAGGTGCCGGGGAAGGCGTGAACGGCTCTGAAGCACATGTTGCCCTCTGCGTCTGTTTCTACTTGGAACTCTGTTTCCCTCATGCTTCTTTCGAGGCTCGGGAATAGGTAGGCTAGTGTCTGTTCATAGTTCCAGACATGGCTACAGTTACCGCTACAGCACCCGGCGTCATCAAAGCAGCCCTCATAGCCGAAGAATCGTCCATCCTTGAGCCAGAAGCAGGTACTGCTTCTGAGTACAGTGATGTTTGTGGCTGCCGCCTCTATAACGTAGCTCGGTAGAGTTGAGTCATAGAGGGCATCTCTGAATTTACGGCTGTATCCTTCTAGATGGTCTCGTGTTTTCTCATAGTATTGGCATACTTGCCATGAGTCATCGAACCTGAGCGCGTACCTATTCTGTATTAAATCACAGTCTCCATTGCATTCACATGCTAGTCGCTGATTCCAGTTATGAAGCCTGTTTGGGAAATACCATGCGATCATGAAATTGTATGTAGCTTTTTCACCGGGTTTGATGGTTTTTGTTACAGCTAGGCTTCCCGCGTCAGTGTTTCCCTCTTGACTGGGTTCACTATATCCATGGTTTGTGAGTAAACCATCACTGGATAGGTCGTCCCAGAACTCTCGTAGGTTGTCCCACCATCCGCTTCTGTACCAGTATGGTTTGAATGTGACGTTTTCATCTGTGGTGGCAATGGTATGACTGCCATAGTGAATGCTTTGTGGGTTGATCTTGTTTGAGGTAAAGTGGATAGCCTTCAAGTCATCCTTTTTCAGTATAGTGTTCTCGTTTCTACCATACTGTTCTGGCTTCACCCACCCGAAATCAGCTATACCTGTGAACCCAACAGCGTTTAACATACTACCAGCAACGGTAACATCAAGCGATGAATCCCCAGTGTTTTCGACTGTATACTTGAACAGGGCTAGGGGTAACCCGGATTCATCTGGTTCATGGGGGATAAACGGCGTATATGCTTCCAGGCTTACTTTAACGGGTAATCGATTGTCCTTGAAATCAACATAAACAAAAGGATACTCACTGTACATCTCACTATCTTGAAACCGTGGTAAGCCACCAACAGAACCCGGGTGGAAGCCGTGACTATCACTGAAAGGAGGCACAAGTTCGCTTTCCAATATCTTAGAGGTTACTTTTTCACCATCCTTGATGGCTATGGCGAAGTAGCTGTAGGGTAGTTTCTGTCCTTTCGCTGATTTGTTCCAGAGTTCCCAGTCTCGTAGGTCGCCTCTGCTTCCTATGCTGAAGTTTCCTGTTCCTATTCCTCCTAGGAGAAAGGCTGCTTCAGTGGCGTATCTTCCGTAACGACGCTGAGGCCCAGAGTCATATAACTCCTTTTCACTGTAAGGGCTTTCCATTAAAATTTCACATATCTGTAAAGCCCATATGTGTTGAAAATACTTTGGCTAAGTATAGATGCTATTGTTAATAAAAAATAAATACCTTGACGTCTTACTGATTCCAATCGTTTCCTTGGGCGAGTGCGGGCAACGAAGAAAGCATCGTATCTAGTTAATCGCCCAAATGAAACGCAAAAAACCATACATGTGTGAGAGAAAAAATGGCGAGACTATTCTACAAGATAATGAAACCAGTGATTCAGCGTAGGGCGTTCAGCTTCTTGCATGAGAAAAACCTGCAACAGAAGATGGACCAACTGGTAGCTATGAAGATGAAGATGCTGGCAAACTGCACCATTGGGCAGAAGATGGGAGCTACAGCGACTAGCAAACTAGCCGACCTACCGTTCACAGGTTACAATTATTACCTTCCATACTTCAAGGAACCCCATGAGGGCGACTTCATCTACCCAGTCAAAGACTACGTTAAGGCGATAACAAGCGGAACCATGGGGAAGCCCAAGACATACTTGCTACCCAGAACAGGACTAGAACATAACGTACAGAACACTGCGGCAAGCATATTCTTCTTCGCCACACACAACGGCGAGAAACCCACATTTGAGGTAGGAGACACCATCTACACCAATATGCCCGCGGGGAACTATCTCTCAGGGCACATCGAGAAGAACATCAAGAAAGACAGCAGCGATTTCGTGAACCTTGTTCCACCGAACCCTGATGGAATGACTTTTGACGAAAAAGTCCAGTACTTCGTGGACCACTACAAGGAGATAGATGTTGCCTATATGACAATAACGACCTTACTGGATGAGATTTATCCCGCTATCGGTGAGGAGTTCAAACTCAAAGGATTATTCACTCAGGATACTGCGGCAGGACCCATGAGGGAGAAGATCAAGAAGGTTATCGGTTGTTATCCGAGCACCATCTATGGCTCAACCGAGACAATGTTCTGTGGGTTACCCAGTATTGAGCATAATGGTGGTTTCTTCCTTGACTGGAGGATTACTGTTCCAGAGTTTGTCGCTGAGAAAGATACCATAAGTACGGATATTGTGAGCCTTGATGAGCACCCGGATACCATCGGTTTAATGGATGTAGAAGTAGGGAAGAGGTACCAGTTGGTCGCCACACCTATCAGGAACGATATGACGAGGTACGTGATGCCAGACATCTTAGAGGTATTAGCCAAGGGTGATAACATACTGAACACTGATCAGCCTGTATTCAAGTACTATAGCAGAAGTGACAAACTCATCGTTCTCCACAACTTCACACGGATCAACGAGGAAGAACTACTACAGTTATTGAGCGAGACCGAGATACCCTTCGTAGACTTCACCACCCGCAAGGAACGCGAGGACACCCACGAGTACATGCACATGTATATCGAGCTATCACAGGATATGCCCCAAGACGAGGTATACAATAAGATACATGAGCACCTCAAAGAGTTCGACAAGGACTATAACGACTTGGTGACACTACTCAAATATGATCCATTAAAGGTCACGTTGCTACCACGAGGCGCTTTCCAGCGGTATCTGCGTAGCCGAGAAGGAATCCCAAGGATCAGCCGTATTGGTATGCGTGAGGACAGGTTCAAGGAACTGATGACTCACTCTTCCTAGTCTATTTTATTATTTTATCAGCCATCATCTCAAACTTGCTGATATCTGCACCTGTCTCATGAGTCTCTGGATAATAGAAGCAGGTCAAGCTCACGATACTTGACTTTATAATAGGAATCTTAGCGGTTAGGAAGGTGTACAGGCGTTTCCAGCCATGAGTGTGGATAACAGTGCTCAATGAGTAGATTATTATCTCAGACCCTATCTGACGCTCGCTGCTTAACTTGACAATATCAGAGAATAGTAGGTCTAGCTGTGAGAGATCATCCCCGATGGACATCACTTTTTCCTCAAAGGGGCTGGGCACATTCTTGTTTCCAGTCTGGACCCGTACAAAGTATGTATCCTCGTTATCTTCCGTTAGAGATATGTCTCTTGGTGTGATCAAGTCATAATAGCTGATGAGTATGGTTCTAATGCCTTTCTGTGAGTTCGCGTCAATCCGGTTCTTGATCCAAGTTACCTCCTTTTCACGAGTATGCCCATTCAGATTAACCAAAGAGAACTCCCCGTTCTCCGGCAAGTGATACTCAGTTGCTATACCTGAAATCATGAACCGCCCCAAGTCATCGACAATGAAGGCGAAACTGGGCTGTGTCATGCCCCAGTAGATTATTATCTTGGATACCGCTGAGAGAAGGTCTACGAATCCGGGGTTCATATATTCGAACGCATAGGCGAAGTTTAGTATGAATATGTTTGCCCATCCCGCGAGCAGCATCTTAACATCGTAATTGTAGTGTCTCTGTATCCCGATGAGGCTGAGTACGATAAAGGCGTATGGGCTCAAGACTATGAACCAGATAAAGTACTGCCAGTCACCTCCAAGGAAGTAGGTCACCAGCAATATTATTGGAAGTATTAGGGTTAAGGTTAGAAGATATCTGGTTCTTTTGATTAGTTCTCCTATGCCTGTTACTATGAGTATGAACCCGGTGGTGGTTAGGAAGAACGCGATCAGGGTTAGATAGGATACTATGATCTCCGTGGCTACTACTCTAAGCATTATGTTTACTCCATAGAGGAGGAACCCCAGGCTCCAGTATAGGAAGAAACGTCTGTTTGTTCTTCTAAAGAGGCTGTAGAGTAGTGGGAAAAATGATAGCGTTATCAGTCCATTGAGTATACGCATCAGGGACTCGAATAACTCTATCATGGTTTTTACCTCATTATATTTACATTGCAGCTTTTTTCAAATAAAAGGTATTTTGTTTTGATCACGTTTTTTTATTCTTTTTTATTAAAAATGGTCAATGAATTAAGAAAAATGTATACTTTTATGGCAACTTAATATGTATTTATAATCGATATTTAATTATTTCATAGATTTAGCTAAACATATTACGTGTTGAAGAAACGAGTATGTTATTTCTTGAGTATATTAAACTCAATAAACTTCACTAAAACCAATAGACTCGCTAATGCAAGATATACTAGCCCAAAGTAGTAGCCTATCTGTATAGCCATAAATTTCATGATAACCGTCATTACGATTCCAACTGCAAATATGGTAATAATCGCGATTGTAGCTGGAACACGTTTACTCATGTCTTCTTGGTTCTTAGGGTGGAAATATGCCTCCCAACTGATGAAACCACTACTGCTATAGGATTTGAGGGTCTTTGTTTTCCCCACTTTAACGATGTTTAGGTCCACATAATCTTCACCGGGTATGTTTTTTAGATTAGCAAACTGGAGTTCTCCTGGATCTTCTGTGAGTTCTCCTTTGCGGTATTTCATTGTTACATAGATTACTAGCAGGACCGCGACTCCAGTTACTAGGAGTGACGCGTTTACCATCATTGAAGTAAGGCTCATAGTCTAAACCCATTCAGAGGCAAGGTTTAAACCTATGCTAAATCCACGGGGTTTGACAAGTCTTTTATCTCGTCCTAGTTCTGGGTTCTTGATGCCAGATAAGCTGAGATTCTATTATCCTATGCCAAGGTTTCCCAGTGTAAGTGTAACTGGAGGCCACTGTGATCTAAGGTGCAGTCACTGTAATGGACATTATCTGCAACACATGCCAGACGTGAGCTCCCCCAAGCGGCTCAAAGAATACTGTGTTAAGCACGAGGAAAACGATGGGGTAGGGTTACTGATCAGCGGTGGCTCGACAAAGAATGGTCGTGTTCCATTAGAGCCATTTCTTGATACAATCAGATGGGTTAAGGATAATACAGGTTTGATAATAAACCTCCACACTGGAATGCTGAACAAGATAGAAGCTGAAGAGATAGCAGCCACAGGCATAGACATCGTATCCGTTGACTTGGTAGGAAACCAAGAGACACTAAAAAGAGTCTATGGGTTAGACGCTGATATAGGGGAATATGATGATACTCTACAGAATCTTGTTGATGGAGGCGCAAACGTTGCCCCACATATATGCGCGGGACTAGACTTTGGGGAGGTAAAAGGTGAGCACAGGGCGCTTGAACTTGCTTCTACTGTCAATCCTGAAACAGTGGTGTTGATTAGTCTCATACCTACGGCGGATACGCGGATGGCGGATGTGGAGGCACCTAGTGTAGATTCTATTGTGGGGCTTGTAGAGGAAGCGGTTAGGGTCTGTAAGGGTTCAGAGATTAGTCTTGGGTGTATGAGAAGTCGAGAATACAAGACAGAGCTAGAGTGGAGAGCCATCGAAGCAGGTGTAACGCGAATCGCTATGGCTTCAAGATCAACTGAGAAGCGTGCCCTTGATGCTGGATACGAAGTGATGCATCTGGATGGTTGTTGTGCTACACCTAGAAAATATGACCCCAGATTATTGAGAGTCTAAAGCTAGCTGTATTACGTTTATGAAGTCTTCTTGGGCGACCCCCAGCAGCATTACATTTGTGTTCTTGAAGAAGCCACGTATCTTGTCTGGATAATCAGTTAATTTACTGCCCAGTATAGCTTTCTCTAGATTGCCGATGGTCTCTTCTGGGTGCATAAAGAAATCTCCTGATATTTTCAACTCGGTGATTACATTGTTTTCCGTTTCGACTGTGCAGGCGAGGAGTTTTCCTCCGGGTATCTTGTACTCTGCTTTCATCGCTGGAACACCCACTCCTTACTGGTGTACTTATCGTAAAGCTGTTTGACGTACTCATCTTCTTCTTTTGTGAGTTTCCCGGGAACTAGGTCTATATCGAAGATCTCCTCAAAGCCCCTGATTAGGGCATCATGTACATCTAGGAAGGAGATGTCTGTGTCAAGGTATCTTCTGATGTTTGTCACCCGCTCCTCGACTGCCTTGATGAGTTTATCACTGATCTTTGCCTCTGATACCCGTAGCACCTCAAACATCCTGTGAATATCAGTGTCAACAAGAACGGTACCATGCTGAAGCACCACTCCATGGCGACGAGTCTGGGCGTTTCCACTGATCTTTTTGCCTCCTGCTACAATATCGTTCACTGGTTTGAACTCGGATTCAACATCAATATACTTCAACCCATGGATTATAGCGCCACAGATTACCTTATAGGACTCCATTATATCGTGGGGCATCTTGGGGTCGTTTTCAGGCGCCACGAGGCTGTAAGTGATCTCACCATTATAATCATGATAGACGGCGCCACCTCCAGTTATGCGTCTAATGACATCAACGCCGTATTTTTCGCAGTTAGGTAGGTTGACTTCTTTCTCGATGCTCTGGAAATATCCGATGCTTACTCCTGAGGGGTTCCAACGGTAGAGCCTGATGGTGTTAGGTGTGTCGTATCTTAGTCTCGCCATGGCTATAGCTTCGTCGATAGCCATCTGTGTGGGAGCGTTTTCGATGCGCATATCGATGAGGCGCCACTGATCTGTCATAGGTAATGTACAGGACGTATGTATGATATGTGTTTTTCAATCGATAAACTGGTAGATTGGTTTTATGGTTTACAGAAGGATGTCAATAAACTGTTTTTTAGGTTTTTTGACCACGAGAAAATTAAAAATGGTTTTTTTATTCAATAGAAAATATTTTTCCGGTTTTTTTATTGTAATACTTACTATAATTACTGTTTTGTTTCTTATAACAGTTATTTTTCTTTTATAGATGAAAAGAAGCAAAAATAGCGTTTCTTTAAATATGATAAGAACTCCACAAAGGTGATAACTGCTTGCTGGGCTTCAAAAAATTACTTGTCTTTAACCGGAACGAAAGGAAGGAGCGCCAAGGTTTACTGAACGTCCGTAGTTTCGTGTTGCATCAAAGCAGTTCCGCCAACACTTGGAGGTGAAAACTAGTGATATT
>JAOZIG010000221.1 GCA_026014515.1 Candidatus Bathyarchaeota archaeon
ACGCTTTCTGCTACTGTGCCGGGCCATTCACCGCCTTTTACTGTGCCGATGCTGATGGCGTAGGGTGACTCATAGCGATTGTAGAGGGGGTCTGTGAACCGCTTGTTTCGCTCCTTCTCCAGCTCCATTAACCCATTGTAGACTACTATGAACTTCTCGATGGCGCTGATGCCCTCATCCTTAACACAGGCATGCACAGGCTTACCAGGGACAACTATCCTGAAGCTCATGGCTCCAGCGATCTCTGGGGCTACCTTGGTCTCACTGGGCTCCATAACGACCCCTGCATCCGCCTTGTATCCCCTAAGACAGGTTGCTAGGGCTCCACAGCCTCCGTCTTCTTCACCGATGACGCTCTCAAAGATGACTTTTCCCTTGAGTTTGACCGTATCTTTTACCGCTTTTAACGCGTATAGGGCTCCCACTAAGGCTGCCTTCATGTCTGTGGTGCCTCGCCCGTATAGTTTACCGTCTTTCAAAGTAGCCTTCAATGGGATTGTATCCCAGTTCTCGATGTCGCCCGGTGCAACTGTATCGATGTGCCCACAGAGAATGATACTCTTACCAGAGTCCGGTCCAGTGGTGCCTACTACGCCTAATCCTTCTCGACGCTCATAGCTCATGCTAAAATCTGGGTGGTTACTTAGCTCAGCAAAGTCTATCTCCCATTGATCAACCGTTAAGCCTAGTTCCTCTAGTTTGGCTGCCATGATTTCTTGTGCCTTGGATTCCTCGCCTCCAAAGCTTGGGGTGGCGATAATTTCCTCTATGAAGCCATACATGGCATCAAAGTCGATTGCCTCTAGGACTCGTTTCTCGGCGGGTTTCATGGATAGTTGGAGACATCAGTGGTTTTATTGTCTTCGCTGCCTGAGCTTGGGCAGTATCCAGCCAATCATTACCCCGACGAGCATCAATGCTCCAAGCAATGTGATTGCTTGATAGGTCTGGGTGTCGAATACTGGGCGGCTGAAAAAATCAAACCAGTCCATAATTAGTTGTGGCTTAAATCCTGTAATAAGTGGTTCCACTGGAAAACATTAAGACACGGGGAAGCTAACACTGAGAGGAATCAGTCTTGAAGGCGATAATGAAGACCAAGCCAATGCCCGGTGTCGAGGTAAAAGAGATACCGAGACCGACGCCTGCATCAGACGAGGTGCTCATCAAGGTAAGATCAGCGGCAATATGCGGAAGCGACCTAGGAATATACCATTACACTTCAGCGTATAGCAAGATGAAGCTCCCCGTTGTACTGGGACACGAGTTCAGCGGCGAAATAGTGGAAACAGGCTCAAAAGTAATGGGCTTCAAGAAAGGAGACAGGGTCTTATCCGAGTCTGTAAAGGCTTGTGGGGTCTGTGAGTTCTGCAAGACTGGAATGAGCAACCTCTGTGATGCTTCTACCCTTTTCGGCATCCACACGGATGGGGGATTCGCTGAATACATCAATGTACCATACAAGCTACTCCACAGAATCCCAGACAGCATGACCTATGATCAAGCAGCACTAGTAGAGCCCCTGAGTAACGCGGTTCACTTCGTAAGAGACATCACACCATTCAAGATAGACGACTACGTGGTGGTCCAAGGCTGTGGTCCCATCGGTTTGTTCAGCGCCCAGTTATTCAAACTTGGAGGAGCAAGAGTCCTCGTAACAGGACTAAGCGTCGACAAGCTAAGATTCGAGATAGCAGAGAAGCTAGGCCTAGAGACACTAAACATTGAAACAGAAAGCCTAGAAGATAGAGTAATGAAAGATACCGGCGGCAGAGGCGCTGATATAGCCTTTGTGGCAGTAGGAGCCCCTCCAGCAGTCAAACAGGCAACCCAGATCATCAAGAAAAGAGGATTAGTAACAGTCGTGGGAATCTTTGGAAAAGAGGTGCCCTTGGATATGACTTGGGTTGTACGCCGAGAACTCATGATACAGGGAGCCTATGATGCGAAACCTGTGAACTTCCCCCAGAGCATTGACCTCATCAACAGGGGGCTGGTGGATGTTGACAGTGTACTTACTCACAAGCTAAGCCTTGATGAAGCCGAGTTAGGCTTCAAGATAGCCATCGAGAAAACGGGAGGCAAAATAGTATTCAATCCAAATTAACCGCGAACTGGGTAAAGTTCGTGAAAGGCCTCCCTAGCCTATACTTTGGGTTATTCTTGTTCGCTCTTGGAGCGGACATGATCCTCTACGCTGATCTAGGCATGAGCCCATGGGGGGTCTTCCAAGTCGGGATAATGAACATCACCGGACTAACCTTTGGAGAGGCATCCCAGATAGTAGGCCTAGCAGTACTGATTCTTGGATGGGGCCTCGGCTTCCCACCGGGTTTTGGCACAGTGATGAACATGTACTTCATCGGCTACTTCATTGACAGAATAATCGAGTGGGGGATAATACCTACATCAAGTAACATCGTATTCCAGCTATCCTTACTCTTTGGGGGGCTCGCCATGATAGGTGTAGCAAGCTACTTCTACCTGAGCCCTAAACTGGGCGCTGGACCCAGAGACGGTTTAATGATCGGTTTGGTCCAGAAGCTAAACCGGCCTGTGGGTCAGGTAAGAGGGGGAATAGAAGTCACCGTATTGGTACTCGGTTATCTACTGGGGGGTCCAGTCGGCATAGGTACTGTCATCAGCGCATTAACCACAGGCTACTTCGTCCAGTACGCCTTCAAGCTAGGCAAGTATGACCGCAACGCAAAGCACATGAACCTCTACGAACTATCAAAGAACCTGTTAGGAAAGTGACCCCGTGACAGCTGTTACGAGATTCAGGGAAGCTTTGAAGAAACACGAGATACCTGATCCCATCCAGCGCCAGATTTTTCAAGACCACGAGACAGTCTCGGATCGTTCAAAAAAGGAAAAGAAAGCAGCTTTCTTCATAGACGCCATTGATAGAATGGATAAACTACTGGACCCAGAAAAGAATCAAGCTATCAGAGACTCCTGTGCATGCTCTAAAGGCGGTTGGCGACTAAAAGCCATGAAAAAGATCGCAAAAGAATACTCTGAAAAGAGCATTGAGGAGAAGCTAGCCGCAATCGGGGAGGTCAAACATATGGGTAACCCACAACTAAACCCTGATGACACGATTACCGCTAGTATAGGAGAGACAGGAGGCTTTGTGTGCCCGTGCCCTGTATTTCATGGAGTTGACATAACTGAGCCTGTGTCAATCACCTATTGTTATTGTTGTGCGGGACACTTTAGACATCATTACCAGATAGCACTGAACATGAAACTAGAAACCGTGACTGTCCTCTCATCGGCGTTGGAAAGTCAGCGAACAAAGCCCTGCAAATTCGTTTACCGAATTATCTAGGCAGATGCCCTCTGGTTAATGTTAAAGCCATAAAGATCAACCTCTACTGGATAATTATGCCAAAGATTGATGGCTTAGAGTGGAAGATCAGAGTTGCAACAGAAGAGGACATACCCATCATAATGGACCTATGCTACCAACTCAGCGTCTACGAGAAACTAGAGTTCAAAGGAACACCCGAACTATACAAAAAATACGGGTTCGGCAAAGACAAAATCTACGACTGCTACCTTGTCGAAAACACTGGAGACATTGGACCCCCTTACCTCGGAGTAGCTCTATACTACTACACCTTCAGTACATTCGAGGCGAAACCCACACTATGGCTAGAAGACATCTTTGTACCAGAAGAGTTCAGAGGCAACGGAATAGGCACAGGGTTACTGAAGACTCTCTGTCAGACAGCCGTCGAGAAAGATTGTGGAAGAGTCGAGTGGACGGTAATAGACTGGAACGAGCCCAGCAGACAGTTCTACTTCAGCCTCGGAGCCAAAGCCATGGACGAGTGGACCACCTTCAGGATGACTCCAGAGGTGTTCAAACGACTAGCAGAAAGCTAGTCCTCATACTCGTCAGAGCTTTCTCCTACTTCATCGGCTAGCCTATTGAGCTGTAAAGCCATTTTCACGGCGAGTCGCCCAGCGAGAGAGATTATGTATCTTCCGCGTCTACGCTCTTGAACAATTAATCCAGCTTTTTCCAATACATCAAGATGCGAACTCAGGGTGCTTGGACTTATCTCGGAAAGTTTGTGGTGAAAGTCACTAGCGTACAAGCCACTATAAGATAACTCGTTTAGAATCTTGATCCGGTGCTCATTGGCTAGGGCTCCCATGATGTCCGCTGTTGCTTTTGCCTCATCTTCATCGAGTTTACCCCATGGCTGTGGTCTTGGTCGTGGTCTCGGAGAGGGCCCGTAGGGGTGTAGTCGCAGGCTTTCCTCTAACCCGATTGATACACCTTCCATCACGTTTTCTACAAAGTCCTCGATATAATCTCCTAGGTCGTCCATGAATCTAGGTTTGAAGAACCGATCTGGGCGTGGCCCCCTGTAGTATTGATGTTCATCGTCCTCCTCTGGCTCATACTCGGGTATGGGCTCGGGTTCGGGTTTAGGCTCAGGACTGGGCGCGGGTTCAGGTTGGGGCTCAAATTCAGGCCCTGGTTCTTCTTGTTCTGGTTCGTCATCGATCTCTATTGGTATCGGTTCATCTTCTACCGGTGTGGGTTCTTCTTCTGGTTCAAGTTCCTCTGATATTCGTATCAGTTGTTCCTTGAGCATGCTTACCTCTTCGCGGAGTTTCCTCATTTTCTCGTCTTGATTTTCAGACAAATCGTTTATTCACCTCAATTAATCGTATTGTATTCGATTGTAATCGAATATAATTCGATTGAATGCGTTTATAAATGTTGCTGAACTAACCATCAACCCGAGCCAAAAAACCCAATATATACGCCACAGCCTCACCAGTCTTCTGCTTCAAGAACCCATGACCACACCCCGGTAACCTAACCAGTTCAGCGTTAGGAATACGCTCAGCGAGAATCTCGCTATTACCCGGAGGCACCAATACATCATCCAATCCCACCATAACGAGAACAGGGAACACCATCTCAGGTAACTGGTCATAACTATCAAACCCGGCAATAGCTCCGCTCTGCCTCATTAACGCATAATCTGGAGTAGGATAATCACTGTAGGTCTCGTCCTTGATGAGGGTCTCAAGATTTTCCTCCACATAATCGGCTGAGTAAAGCAAGTAGAGTAGCTTCACTGTACGGTCTCGTTCAGTCATCTCGGGCAACGGGTTAGCGATCAACGCAAGATCCATCTGTACCTTGGGATCACTGCTAATCCTGTGTAATCCACCGGGCTGAGTGCCACACAGAACAAGGCTCAGGGTCTTATCAGGGTAATTGAGTCCAAACGCCTGTGTGATGATGCCACCCATACTGAACCCCATCACGTGAGCATGCGCGATACCAATAGCCTCCAATAATCCCGCTGCGTCAGCCGCCATCATGTCAATGGTATATGGTTCATCGGGTTTGCTGCTACGACCTGTGCCCCTGTTATCCATCATGATAACCTCGTGATGTTCTGCGAGAAGATCAATCATCTCACTGCTCCAGCTATCTAGGTTGCCACCCCACCCGTTAATCAGAAGCAGTGGTGATCCAGTGCCCCGTGTCTCATAGTATATCTCGATCCCGTTTGCGTTGACCTTTGGCATGGGGATACACAGAGCCGGACATGTATTTGTCTTCCTACCAGTTTCAGTGAAGACCCTCGATCACAGGAATGGGTTCCCTTTATAACCCGTTGAAAGAAGCCAGACCCATGGAAGAGAAGAACCTTCTCCAATGGACCCGCAAACACCGCAAAAACAACCTCAGAGTCAGAAAAGACGCTGAGCGGATACAAGAAGCGGTTATTCCCCTACGGCAACCGTGGAGGAAATACCAATAGCATCATGATCAGGCAACAGGGTTTCAACATCACGAACCTCCTTAAACAGATACGCGCTGAACCCAAAGACCGCGCTAACTACGCCCATAAACAAATAGAGCAATGAAATTCCCTTACCGGGACCTACACCGATCAACCAGCCGAAGAGGGGAGCAAGTGAGCCACCCTCCATCATACCCGGCAACAGAAAACCATCAGCCAAGGGACCAGTAATAGCCATAGCGATAGGCTGACTGATCAACGCGATAAATGCACGAGCAGAGAACACCCTTCCCTGCATCTCTGGAGGCACCTTGCTCTGCCAGATGGCTTGATTGCTACCGTTCACTATCGGGTTGAAGGACATCATAATAAATGCCCCCAGAGCCCAGAACAAGGGAGTACTGGCTAACCCCATCACGGTATATCCTAGGAGGCTGCTCAAAGCCATCCCAGTGAGCACCCCATGCACCTTCTTCTTGGGACCACCCCAAGCGCTAAGCAATAGACCACCTACTACGCCACCGACACCGAAGGCGGAGTTTACGGTACCCAGGATCACTGTGTTGTTATTGGTCTGACTGAGAATCATGGGCGCAAGTAA
Source organism: Candidatus Bathyarchaeota archaeon (assembly GCA_026014515.1). Classification (GTDB taxonomy): domain Archaea; phylum Thermoproteota; class Bathyarchaeia; order TCS64; family TCS64; genus RBG-16-57-9. Next base: position 6,388 of record JAOZIG010000221.1, read on the forward strand.
TGGGAAGATGAGGCTTCCCGTGAAGTTGATTAGGAAGAAGGCTAGTTGAAGCCCTAGTAGTCCTTTTCTGGCTAGGATATATTTGAATCCGAATAGGCTGTCCTGAAGTAGGCTGGTTTTTTCCTTTTTCTCTGCTGAGACTACTGGTTGTGGAATATGAACAGGTAACAGGGCTCCGATGGCTATGATGAAGCTGGCAATATCAAACAAAAGAATCCCACTAGTACCCACCACTCCAATCAAAATACCAGCCGCAACAGGCGCAAATATCCCTGAGGCGCTTCCAGCTAGACTAAGCATCCCGCTGGCTCGTCCATATTGTTCTTTATCCATCATTGTGCTGACGGCTGCGCTGTAGGCTGGGAACTGGAAGCTCTGGAAGAGCCCCATGAAAGTGAATATGATGTACAGGTGCCATATCTGCAAGGCATCAGCGGTATAGAGCAGGAAGATGGCTATTGTGCCTATCCCTGCGGCTAGGTCGCTGAGCATCATCACGAGTTTTCTGTTCCAACGATCAACCAATGCACCGGCAACAGGATAAACAAGAATATTCGGTAACACGAAGGCTAACCCGGTTAGCGCTAGGGCTGTGGCTGTTCCTGTTTTCTCCCAAGCCCAGATGGTTAAGGCGAAGTTGGTCATGGATGAACCTAGCATTGATGTGAATTGTCCTAGCCAGATTACCGTGAATCCCCGCATACCTGATAGTGTGGTGGTTTTTTGTTCCATACTGGTTCATTCTCTTTTCTGTTTTAAAGCTCGACTCATGTCCTGTACTCATTGGTTGTACTCACATTTTGTGAGCATGGGAGGGTTGCTCCCATTAACGGAAGGACTGGTTTGCTCAGAGTATGGCGCAAGCGAGAATAGTTAAACTTATTTGGTTTAACATATTTAACATGTTTAACAATGAGCCTCATCAACCCCAAAATAACCACCCTAGGAGGAGGAATAGAAATCATACACGTCATCCCCCTAGAAACAGAGATAGACAGAGCAGTAAGACCCTTTGAGGTGGAAGGGGGATTCAAGGCAAACAAGGCATACATCCTAACAGCAGCAGTACCCCTAGGAACAGAGACGATTGAAGAAGCTCTACACTACCTGAACGAGACAAGAAGACGCCTAGAAGCACAGGGGATCACTGTAGAGGTGGTTGAGACGCACACCATTTCAATACTGGACATCATCAGTAAGGTAAGCCGTATTGTCAAAAAGGAACAGGAAAAAGGGAACATCGTCTACGTCAATATGTCGGCGGGAGGCCCCTTTGTATCAGTAGGCACGGCCCTAGCTAGTATGGTGCAGGGTGCCAGACTCTACTATGTGAGAGCAGCGGGACTTAGCCTCACAGAGCGTGAACGTATGGTACACGGAAACGCCATAGTGACAGAGCCCCAGATACATTTCCTAGAAAACTTCAATATTCAATTACCAGATAAGAGAGGACAACTCTTACTGGTTGAGCTCTATAAACGGGAAGAGATGCGTACAAGCGATGTCCTCAACTTTCTGCATGACAAGGGCATCGAGGGCTTTGAGGATGAGCCGGATAAACTTAGACGAAACGAGAAGATCGGTATGCTCATGCGTCTAAACAAGGGTATCGCTGGAAAACTGGAGGATGCGGGCTATATTTTAAAGGAGAAGCGAGGACGCCAGAATATTTTCAAGATCACTGATAGCGGAAAATATGTCGCCTGTGCTAGCGGATTAGTGGAAAACGTAAGATCATTCAACTACTATTAGACGTGAAAGCCTCCGAGGGTAACACGGGGTTATTGGAAAAGAATAGATTTTTACTATTTTGATAGAAAACGATATGAGTAAACCCACAACCTATTTTTTGATTATATTGAGCACAGAAGCGCCGCATATTGTTATTATCGGTTTAGGAACAGGTGGGTTGTATAGTAGTAGGGCAGCCCAGAGATTCAACCGTAGAACCCAGATAGACATCTATGAGAAACGAGACTACCACATGTTTAGCCCATGTGGGATACCCTATGCGATAGAGGGAAAAGTCAAGGATTTTAACGATTTGAAGCATGTGGTCCCCACTACAAGGACTTTACAGATTCATCTCCAGCATGAGGCCTTGGAAGTAGACCCAGAGGCCAAGAAGGTAAAGATACGTAACCTTGAATCAGGGGAAGACAGCTGGGTGGAATATGACGCACTAATACTAGCCACTGGAAGCAAACCAACGATACTACCTGTACCTGGAGCAGATGAGTTCCTCGGTAAGGGCATGTACACGATCAGCACACCTGAAGATGGAGAACTGGTGCGGGATATTGCGTTAGAGTCCAAGGCATGTGCGGTAATCGGTGGTGGGGCTATTGGTATGGAGATTGCTTTGGCTTTGAAGCATCTTGGGCTTGATGTGCATATTACCAAACGGAGTGAGCCGGCTTTACCGCGTAATGTTGACCCTGATATGGGATCTATTCTTGTGGATCACATCAAGGAGAAGGGACTGCATGTGCACTTCGGAAAAGGTATTGATAGTATTAATGGAAAGGATGTTGTTGAGTCTGTGACCATCGAGGGTGAGGTGATCCCAGTGGATTTTGTTGTGATGGCTGCAGGTGTTGATAGTAATACTGATCTCGCTGAGAAGATGGGCATAGTTTGTGAGCGTGGCAGCATCAAGACAGATGAACGTATGGGAACAAGCATTCCAGATGTCTATGCTATCGGTGATAACTGTTTGAGCTACAATATGATCGACAAGTCACCAGCTAGGATCGCTTTGGCTACTACTGCATATAGGCAAGCCATGGTTGCTGGTGTGAATGCTGCCGGGGGGGAGGCGGTTTATGATGGGACTCTGGGTACATTTGTTTCTTTTGTGGGTGATCTGGAGGTTTCTGCAACTGGTTATAATACATCTGGGGCTGAGCGGGCGGGTTTTGAGGTGGTTAGTGGTAGAGCTAACACTGTTAACAAGCCGAACTGGATGCCTGATGCCAAGGAGATTAGCATCAAGATTTTGGCTGACGCGGAGACTGGAAAGCTTCTGGGTGGTCACAGCATTGGGTCTGAGGGGACTGACTGGAGGGTTAACATGATTGCGTTAGGCATTAGGAAGGGTATGACCTTGAATGAGTTTGCTTCTGTTGAGTTAGCTTACTGTCCTCCGGTTAGTGAGTTATATGATCCGTTGTTGATGGCTACTGATGTGGCTCTAAGGAAGCTGGACGCCAAGCGTAGAAGGGCTTGATCCCTCTTCTTTGTTGCGGTTTTTTTCTTTTTTTGTGTTGGGTTTTTAGGTGGTTGGCGCTGGGTCTAGAAACCCTTTTAATTGATCACAGAATTGATTCTGGTTGCGTGGCTGCTGTGGTGTAATGGTAGCATACAGGTCTGTGGAGCCTTTGGACGGGGTTCGATTCCCCGCTGCAGCCCCATCCCCAAGAGGCATAAATCAGTAATGATGAT
>JAOZIG010000521.1:0-71 GCA_026014515.1 Candidatus Bathyarchaeota archaeon
ACAGGTGCTGCATGGCTGTCGTCAGCTCGTGCCGTGAGGTGTTAGGTTAAGTCCTGCAACGAGCGCAACCC
>JAOZIG010000521.1:171-670 GCA_026014515.1 Candidatus Bathyarchaeota archaeon
TACGTCTTGGGCCACACACGTAATACAATGGCCGGTACAGAGGGCAGCTACACAGTGATGTGATGCGAATCTCGAAAGCCGGTCTCAACCTTACCAAGACTTAAATGGGAATTGACAGACGCAGAAATGTGTTTTTCTTCGGACAATTTTCAAGGTGCTGCATGGTTGTCGTCAGCTCGTGCCGTGAGGTGTTAGGTTAAGTCCTGCAACGAGCGCAACCCCTGTCACTAGTTGCCATCATTCAGTTGGGGACTCTAGTGAGACTGCCTACGCAAGTAGAGAGGAAGGTGGGGATGACGTCAAATCATCACGGCCCTTACGTCTTGGGCCACACACGTAATACAATGGCCGGTACAGAGGGCAGCTACACAGCGATGTGATGCAAATCTCGAAAGCCGGTCTCAGTTCGGATTGGAGTCTGCAACTCGACTCTATGAAGCTGGAATCGCTAGTAATCGCGCATCAGCCATGGCGCGGTGAATACGTTCCCGGGCCTTGT
>JAOZIG010000521.1:761-1334 GCA_026014515.1 Candidatus Bathyarchaeota archaeon
AGCCGTACCGGAAGGTGTGGCTGGAACACCTCCTTTCTGGAGAGTGTTTGTCCTAAAAACGACAAGAAGCGTCAAGCGAACCTTTGAATAATGGACAAGGAAATGCTTTTACCTTGGTTTTGTATTAATAACATATAAGTTCCCTTATTATACAGACGGTAAACAGTAGTGACAGTAGAGGCAATACATGTATTGTCTATACGACACAGTACTGTAACACAGTGCAACTGCCAGGCAGGCTGCATGGTCTGTAAACTGAAGAGAGGTTAGGGCAGAAACGACCATACATAGGGAAAATCAACAGTCCCGTAGCTCAGTTGGTTAGAGCACTACACTGATAATGTAGGGGTCGGCAGTTCAAGTCTGCCCGGGACTACTAAGTTAGAGAATAGAGAATAGTCAGTAGAGAATAGTGAGAGGGCAGAAGTGAGAAGGAAAACTCGAAACACAAAACTCCCAACTCATCACTCAAAACTAAAAAAAGGGAACCAGGTTATCCTGTTGGAAACAACAGCACAACCACAGCGACCAAAACAGGTCGAAACGTTCATTGACATATTGGAAAACATAAGA
>JAOZIG010000458.1 GCA_026014515.1 Candidatus Bathyarchaeota archaeon
CGTCAATCATCACTACCTTGCCTCCTGCGTTCTGTACTACGCCCTCCTCGGCTGGGGTGCCGAAGACAATAACCTCTCCGCCGATTTCCTCGATGAGTTCAGCTAAGCCTATTCCTGCGCCGAGAGCTGAAGCAGCTATGAGGTTGTGACCGCATGCGTGGCCTATACCCGGAAGGCAGTCATATTCTGCTAGTATTCCTATCTTTGGGCTGCCTTCTCCTTTTCTTGCGATGAAGGCGGTCTCCATTCCTGATACACCGTATTCGATCTTGTATCCATGTTTCACAAGCTCGTCTACCACGAGTTTTGATGACTTGTATTCTTGGTGTCCGAGTTCTGGTTCAGCGTGAATCTGTTTACTTATACCGACGATGTCTTCGCGGTATTTCTCGATTCTTTCCGATGCTTTCTCCTTATAGTCCATGCCATACTCTGAGCGCAGATTGTATTAATGATTTATCCAGTCAATGTTTTAACCAGTTACACCAGTATTCACCCATGATTGATGTAGCGAATATGACCAGCCCTGAAATCAGGGCTGCAATAGAAAAAGGAACAACCACTGCAGTGTACTCTGTTGGAAGCAACGAACAGCATGGACCAGTCCTAGGGGTACGAACAGATACAGTACTCGGAGACGTACTGGCTTTACGTGTAGCTGAGAAGCTTGGAAAAGCACACAAGTACCCTACAGTGAACGTGGGGTGCTCTGAACATCATATGAAGTTCCCCGGAACCCTCACCCTCAGAAAAGAAACACTACAAAACGTACTCAAAGACATAACCCGGAGCCTTGCACGCCACGGCTACAAACGAATAATAGTTCTGCCATCGCATGGCGGTAACTTTGGACCCATAGAAGAAGTATCCTCTGAGCTCAAGGAGATGAATCCAGGTGTAGAGATTATCACCTATACTGATCTCACGGGCTTCGTAGCGTACCTCACAAAAACCAGCGAGAAATTCGGCATCTCCCCCGAAGACAGTGGAGCCCATGCTGGTGAATCCGAGGTCTCAATGATGCTATACGCCAACCCAGCGGGCGTCAGAACCGAAAAGATACCAGAAGCCAAAGGTTATCTAGGCGCATTTGATGATGCAGCCACCGAGAAGATATTCAGAGAAGGTATAGGAGGGCTCTCGCCCATTGGTGTGCTTGGTGATCCCGCTGAGGCATCAAAGGAACACGGTGAGGCTTACATTGAGGCTATAGCTACGGCTATTGTGGAGTACATCAAAGCCCAGTAACCACTGGGCATTTTTTTATTAGAAAATAAATTAGAAAAAGTTGGGTTGGACACTTACATGTCCATGTCGTCTGGCATACCGCCGGGTGGTCCGCCACCCATGCCGCCGCCACCGCTACGCGCAGCTACGACGTCATCGATCCTGAGGATCATTGATGCGACCTCGATGCCTGACTGGATTGCCTGCTCCTTGACTACCTTGGGCTCGACCACGCCTTCCTTCAGCATGTCGATGACACCCTCGTCAAAGACGTTGACGCCCATGCTCTCGCCATCCTTCTTGGCGTGAGCTGCCTTCATGGCAACCATGGTGTCTAGAATATCAAGACCAGCGTTCTCCGCAAGAGTCCTTGGGATTACCTCCAATGCGTCTGCGAATGCCTCTATGGCTAACTGTTCTCGTCCACCGACCTGCGCCGCGTGCTCACGTACTGCCTTCGCCATCTCCATCTCGATGCTTCCACCGCCGGTTACCATCTGAGGTACCTCTGCGACGTCTGCGATGACATAGAGTGCGTCGTTCAGTGCGCGCTCTGCCTCGTCAAGCATTCTTTCAAGTCCAGCTCTGATGAATATGGCGACTGCCTGTGGGTCTTTGCACTCCTCGACGAAGATCATCTTGTCGTTTCCGACCTTCTTCTCCTCGACGATTCCACAAACACCTAGGTCAGCTTCCTTCAGGTCAGCTAGGTTATTGACAACCTTACCGCCTGTGGCTTTCGCCAGTTTCTCCATATCAGATTTCTTGACCCTGCGTGAACCCAGTACACCTGCCTTGGCTAGGTAGTGCTGAGCCATGTCGTCGATGCCTTTCTGGCAGAAGACCACGTTTGCGCCTGTGGCGACTACCTGATCTACTTTCTTCTTGAGCATCGCTGTCTCTTGGTCTAGGAAGGCCTGTATGCTGCTTGGGTCCCTGATCCTGATCTCTGCGTCGAACTCGGTCTTCTTGACCTCCAGTGGAGTATCAAGTAACGCGATCTTTGCGCCTTTGATCTTCTTGGGCATACCCGCGTGGACTACTTCCTTGTCAACGATGATTCCCTTTACTAGGGCTGTCTCGTTTAGGCTCTGTCCTTCCTTCTTGACGATCTGGACGTTATCAACGTCAGCAATAACGTCACCGTTACGCTTCTCCATGATCTGCTTGATTGCCTCGATAACGACACCACTCAGGTGGTCACGCTCATTGGTGACTGCCTTGCTTCTCATGCTCGTATTGCTGAGCTTCATGAGGGTCTCGTGGTCATCCATGCTTACATCGATTGAAGCCTTCTCCAGCGCCTCAAGTGCTTTCGCTGAGGCTACCTGATATCCGGTTATGATGATGCTTGGGTGGATGTTCTCATCGATTAGCTCACCTGCCTTTGCTAGTAGGGCTCCTGCTAGGAGTACGCTTGTGGTGGTTCCGTCACCGACCTCTTTGTCCTGTGTCTTTGCGACCTCGATCATCATCTTGGCTGCTGGGTGCTGGACATCGATCTCTTCGAGAACTGTGGCTCCGTCACTTGTGATGGTGATGTCGCCTAGGCTGTCGATGAGCATCTTGTCCATGCCCCTTGGACCGAGAGTTGTCTTGAGGACCTCTGCGATGATCTGTGCAGCCATCATGTTGCTGCGACGTGCATCGCGACCCCGTTGGCGCTCGGTATCTTCCTTCAGGACTATGACTTGTTGTCCGCTTGGTGTTGTATAGTATGACATTTCTTGTTTCCTCCTACATCATCCCGGGCATTCCGCCCATGCCTGGAGGCATACCGCCCATACCACCCATGCCGCCTGGTGGGCCTGGTGGTGCGCTCATCTTGCTGACTGCGATGATGTCATCGATCTTCAGCAGGAGTGTGGCTGCCTCTGTGGCTGACTTGATTGCCTGTGCTTTGACTACCATTGGCTCGTAGACGTTGATCTTGGATAGGTCTGCTACCTTGTTGATGTAGCCGTTTACGCCTACCCATTTGTTGCCCTTGGCGTGCTCGCTCTGCATCTCGCTAATAGCATCAATCGGGTCCATTCCGCTGTTCTCGGCTAGAGTAGTGGGTATGACTTCCAATGCGTCTGCGAATGCGATTACTGCGAGTCTTTCACGTCCCGCGAGCTTCTCAGCGAACTCCCTGAGGAGTCTGGCTGTCTCGATCTCGGGTGCGCCGCCGCCTGCGACGATCTTTGGCTCCTGTACAACGTCCTTTACAACGCATAATGCGTCGTGGATGCTGCGGTCTGCCTCGTCTACAACACGCTCGGTGCCTCCCCTGATGAGGATGCTTACTGCCTTGGGGTTCTTACATCCCTCGACAAAGATCATCTTATCATCGCTGATCTTTCGCTCCTCAACGAGCTCTGCGTATCCTGCGTCCTCTTTGCTGAGCTGGTCTACGCTGTTGACAACCTTTGCGCCTGTGGCTTTGGCTAGTGCCTCCATGTCTGATTTCTTGAGTCTGCGACTCGCGAAGATTCCCTCACGTGCTAGGAAGTGCTGTACCATGTCATCGATGCCTTTCTGGCATAGAAGTACGTTGATTCCAGCGGCCTTTACCTTTGTGACCATGTCTCTGAGCATCTGCTCTTCTTGGTCTAGGTAAGCCTGCATCTGCTCTGGGGTCTCGATGGCGATCTTTGAGTCGAACTCTGTCTTCTCGATCTCCATGGCTGCGTTGAGCAAACCGATGGTTGCCTTCTTGACCTGTTTTGGCATTCCGTCGTGAACTACTTCCTTGTCGATAATCAAGCCCTGTACGAGTCTTGTCTCGGTCATGGATGCGCCGGGTTTCTTCTCGATCTTGATGTTGTCGAGGTCTACCTCGTATCCGCCGTTGCTAGGCTCGGCTACCTGTAGTACTGCGTCAACGGCGATGCCGCTGAGGTACTCGCTGTGCTGGTTGATTAGCTTGCTTGCCATTGTTGTGATGCTGACTTTCTTCAAGACCTCTTTGTCCTTGGGGTCTACCTTCTCGGCGATCTCCTCAAGGATCTCAAGAGCCTTCTCCTCTGCCTGCCTGTAGCCGTCGATGATAACGATGGGGTGAACCTTTTTCTCCATAAGCTCTGTGGCTTTTCCTAGGAGCTCACCTGTCAGTATGACGACGCTTGTGGTTCCGTCTCCTACCTCATCATCCTGGGTCTTGCTGACCTCTACCATCATCTTTGCTGCGGGGTGCTGAACATCCATCTCCTTGAGCATTGTTGCTCCATCGTTGGTGATGGTGACGTCGCCGAAGCTGTCTACCAGCATCTTGTCCATTCCTTTTGGACCTAGACTGGTCTTGACTGCCTCAGAGACGATGCGTGCAGCCATAATGTTGCTGCCCCTTGCATCTCTGCCGGTAGAGCGCTCTGTACCCTCTTTGAGGATTACGACGGGTTGACCTTGTGCACTCATTTTTAGTTTTCTCCGTATTTGTTTAACCTGTGGCAATGAACGGCGTGTAGAATGGTGTGTATCTTATCTGTGGTTGTTGTGTTTTCACCGCTCATAGTATACCACTTTTGGTTGTAAACCAGAAGTTGTATACCTAGGAATAGTTAAAAAACATTACGATCAGAGACCCTAAGCGATCTCTGAGAGTGTAACCATGTTCCCTACTCTTCTTAATATATCCTCGTGTTCTAGGTCATCAACGAGGTCCTTGATGGTCTGCTCCCTGAGCTGCATATGCCTGCTAATGGTATCAATGCTTGCGGAGCCAACATTCAACACATAGTGGATTATTTGGCGCTTCTTGCGGTCCAGTTCCTCTAGTGCTGTGACGCTTGCGTTCATGGCAAGGTTCCTGATGTAGAGTAGTCTTGCCCTGCGTTTCTCTAGGCTTTCAAGCTCATCGTCGATGCTTTGGACTATTGTTGATAATGGGTTGATTGAGTCAACGCCGCACTCCTCATCGGTTAGCTCCATGACTTGGTCCTCAAGCTTGTCCATGTAGTTGTCTGCTGTGATCCATAGCTGGGGGTTGTTGAAGCTAATCAAGCGCTGGTTGTATAGGTTGGGGCTGAAGTCTATCTGGAGGCTGTAGAACTTGTTTAGGCTGAACATGTTCTTATCTGCGCCTTTGTCGCTGGGTTGTCTTACTACGTCTACGAGTTGGGCGTTTCTGATGACTTTGAGGTGTTTGCTTGCTAGTTGCTGGTGTATGTTTAGCTCGTTGCTTAGTCTGAGTGTATAGTCTGGTCCTTCGCTGAGTTTTTGTATTATTCTGCGTCTGACTGGGTTGCCGATTACGTCTACGACTTGTTCAAAGTCTTTTCCCGAGACGTTTCTCATGCGGTCTTTTTCCTCAGACATATACACCAATCCAGTTGTAAACCAAAGGTTGTATACCTAGAAGCTGTTAATAAAGTTAATGAGAATAAGACAAAAATGGCTTAGAGTGCTTTAGCTACTGCTTCTGCGAACTCTACTGTGGTGGCTTTGCCTTTGAGGTCTGGTGTCAGGGTCTTTCCTTCTTTCAGTACCTTGAGAACTGCGTCCTCGATGAGTTTAGCTGCCTTGTTCTCGCCTAGCCATTCTAGCATCATTGCTGCGCTGAGCATGCATGCTGCTGGGTTTGCGATTCCTTTGCCTGCGATGTCTGGTGCTGAGCCGTGTACTGGCTCGAAGATGCACATGTCGTCGCCGACGTTGCCGCTTGGTGCCATTCCTAGTCCGCCGACGAGTCCTGCGGTTACGTCGCTGAGGATGTCTCCGAACATGTTTGTGGTTACTACTACCTCGAATGATTCGGGGTACATTACCAGCCACATGCTTGCCGCGTCAACGATTAGCTCATTGTACTCCATCTCAGGGTACTCTGCTGCGACTGATCTTGATGCTTCAAGGAACAATCCATCAGTGTAATCCAGTACGTTTGACTTGTGGATGGCTGTGACCTTCTTCTTGCCGTTCTTCTTTGCCCACTCGAAGGCATAGCGTACGATGCGTTCTGATGCCTCCCATGTGATGACACGGACGTTAAAGGCTGATCTGGGTGATCTGTGTCCAATCATCTTGTAGATGCCCTCAGTGTTCTCCCTGACCATCATAATATCTGTCTCAGGACGAACCGCCGGTACTCCGGGGTAAGCCTTTGCGGGGCGTAGGTTAGCGTAGAGGTTGAACATCTGCCGTAGGGGTAGAATAGTCTCTTTTGCTGTCTCGCCTACACAAGCGAATAGGCATGCGTCTGCCTCTTTTACGCCATCAATGGTTGCCTGTGGTAGTGCTGTGCCGCTTCTTTTCTTCTCGGCGTCACCGATCATGTATGTTTTGTACTCGAACTCGATGTCTGTTTTCTTCTGGAGGGCGTCCATTACCTTGACTGTTGCGTCAACGACCTCTGGACCGATTCCGTCTCCAGGTAGCAATGCTATATTGTATTTTGTCATTACCATTCCTCTGTTTTGTTAAGGTAAGGTGCTAAGCCTCCTGCATTTAACACTTCCACCATGAAGGGTGGGAGGGGCTTGAACCTGAGTTCCTTACCATTACTCAGGTTACGAACATATCCGCCTGTAACATCAACCTCCAATACATCCCCCTTCTCCACAGCGTCATGGATACCGGGGCACTCCAGCGCTGGTAAGCCGATGTTGATGGCGTTTCTGTAGAATATTCTTGCGAAGCTCTCAGCCAAGACGATGCTTACACCGTTACCCAGTAGGGCTATTGGTGCGTGTTCTCGGCTTGAGCCGCATCCAAAGTTGGTGCGTCCAACCACGATGTCTCCCTGTTTTACGCCTGCTCTGAAGCTTGGGTCGTGTTCCTCGAAGACTTTTTCAGCCATCTCCTCTGGGTCTGTTAGCTCCATGTAGCGTCCGGGTATGATGTAGTCCGTGTTGACGTCATCACCATACTTCCAGATGTTTCCTTTTAGCAGCATTTAGACAACCTCCTCTGGATGTGTGATATATCCTGTTAATGCGGATGCTGCTGCTACCGATGCGCTGCTTAGGTATACTTCTGCTTCTGGGCTTCCCTGTCTGCCCCTGAAGTTGCGGTTGCTTGTGCTGATTCCCCTTTCTCCGGGTCCAAGTAAGCCAATGTGACCGCCGAAACAGGCTGCGCAGCTTGGGTTGCTGACTACGGCACCTGAGTCCAGTAGGTCTTCGATGATGCCTTTCTGTAGTGCTTCTTTGTAGACTGCTCTAGAGGCTGGTACAACGAGCACCCTTACATCAGGGTGAACCTGTCGATCTTTCAACAATGCGTGTGCCTGTTCAAGGTCTTCTAGACGTCCGTTGGTGCATGAGCCGATGAATGCTTGATTGATCTTAACCTTTCCTAGCTCGCTGACGCCTTTCACGTTGTCTACGTTGTGGGGGCATGCTACTTGAGGTTCCATGCCTGTTAGGTCTAGGTCCAGTGTCTCCTTGTAGACTGCGTCTTTGTCTGCTTTCACCATGTCATATGGTCCACTTGTGCGCTGGTCTAGCCATTCAGTGGTCTTCTTGTCCGCCTCACAGATGCCAGCCTTGCCGCCCATCTCTATCGCCATGTTGCATAGGGTCATTCTGCCAGCTATGCTCATGTCTTCAACCACTTTGCCGTGGTATTCAAGGGTCATGTAGGTGGCTCCACTGACCCCAATCTCCTTGGCTATGCGAAGGGTCACATCTTTTGGGTGAACATACTTGTCCAGTGTTCCATTTACGTTGACCTTGATGGTCTCGGGAACCCTGAGCCAAGTCTTGCCTCGGGCAAGCACAGCTCCCATATCTGTTGAGCCCACGCCTGTTGCGAAGGCTCCGAAGGCTCCATGGGTACAGGTGTGGCTGTCTGCGCCGATAACCATCATACCGGGCTTTACGAATCCATGCTCAGGTAATACTTGATGGCAGACGCCGCTGTTGACGTCGAAGAAGTTCTTCATCTCCTGTGCTCTGACGAAGTCTCGGATGACGTTGTGTACTCTTGCGCTGTTGACGCTGCTGGGTGGTGCGACGTGGTCCAGTATCATGACTACTTTATCTGGGTCCCAGACATGGTCTGCTCCCATCTGGTACATTGCCTCAAAGGCTAGTACGCTTGTTACGTCGTGGTTGAGCGCCACGTCTACTTTTGCTTTTACGAAGTCTCCCGCGGAGACGGTTTCTTGGTTTGATGCTTTTGCTAATATTTTCTCGCTGATTGTGCTCATTGTTTTTCCTTCTTCATGTTCTGGTACAGGTTTACACCGTTCAGGTAGGCGTTGACGCTTGCAAGTACAATGTCCTCGTTGACGCCTCGACTGGTGACAACGCGGTCTCCTTGTCTGAGGCGGACTTCGACATTTACTACAGCGTTTGTTCCTCCTGTAATGGCTTCAACTTGGTATAGTTCAAGCTCAACAGGGTCCTCGATGGCTACTGCCTTAACCAACGCATTCAGTGTGGCGTCTACTGGTCCGTTGCCTGTGGCTGCCTCCATGTAGCTGTCGCCGTTGCGTGTTACCTTGATGCTGGCTGTGGGTGTGATCTTGTTGCCTGTGGTTACTATGAACTCGTCAACCACCAGTGGGTTCTGTTGCTCAAGATGCATAACCTCTGATGCTATCCCATATAGATCGGTGTCGCTGATGAGGTTCCCCTTGTCTCCAATGGATTTCACCTGTTCGAGTATACTGTTGAACTGCTCCTCACTGGGCTCCAACCCCATGGTCATCAGGTTATTGAATAACCCAGTTGAGCCAGCGTGCTTACCACTGACAAGTCTACGAGTTGCACCAACAAGAGCAGGATCAATCCGCTCATAGGTGGTTGGATCACGTAGAATCGCGTGGGTGTGGATGCCTGACTCATGGGCGAAGGCGTTTCTGCCTACGATTGCCTTGTTTGGCTGCACCTGCATACCTGTTACTCGGCTGACCGTATGGCTGGTTGATGTGATCCGTTGCATGTTGATGCCTGTCTTCACCTTGTAGAGAAGCTCCAACGCTACACAGTTTTCCTCTAGGCTTGCGTTTCCCGCTCTTTCACCCAAGCCGTTGATGGTTGCGTGGATGTGTGTTGCTCCACCAGCTACTCCAGCTATTGTGTTCGCTGTGGCTAACCCAAAGTCATTGTGGACATGTACGCCGAGCACCATGTCTGGGAACATCTCATGAAGCTCCCCATAGTATGCTAGGCTTCGTTCTGGTGTCAATGTGCCTACAGTGTCACAGGGCGTGACTCGGTCTACTCCTGCGTCCATTGCACGCTGGATAACCTCTCTCAGGAAACTCATCTCTGTGCGTGATCCGTCCTCAAGACAGATTTCTGCTATTACGCCCCTGTCTTTGGCGTGTTGTACCACGTTGCTGGTTACGTCCAGTATCCATGCTTGTTCTTTGTTGAATTTGCGTTTGACGTGTAGTTCACTGACTGGTATGATGATGTTTACGCTGTCTACTCCTGCGTCTATCGCCACGTCTATGTCTTTGATTACGCTTCTGGTGGCGCTGCATACCTCTGCGTCCAGTCCCGCGTTGCTGATTAACTCGACTGCCTCTTTCTCACCCGGTGATACTGCCGCGAATCCTGCCTCGATAACATTGACGCCGAGACTGTCCAGTGCTCGTGCTATCTCTA
>JAOZIG010000422.1 GCA_026014515.1 Candidatus Bathyarchaeota archaeon
TATAGCTGACGGGAAGAAAGCGGCGATAGCTATTGACTGCTACCTGCAAGACGAAAGTCTACCCCCAGAGCCACCAGAACCTGTTCTTGCTGACATTGAAGAGCCCGCATTCAAGTTCCACCTGAGAGAAATTACCAAGGAGGAACGCTGCCCAATCTCTTCACTACCAGTTGAGAATAGAAAGGGTAACTTTAAGGAGACAAACCTTGGTATTACTGACAAAGAAGCTTGTATTAAAGAAGCAAGGAGATGTTTGACCTGTCGCTGTACTTCATTCAGGTACTAGAATGCAGGAGATGTCTATATGAGCTTACAAGAGGATTATAAGAAAAAGCTGGTAACGGCGGAAGAAGCCGTCAGTGTTATCAAATCCGGTGACCGGGTCGTCTTCGTTCAGGGGATGGAGCCCCAGGCTCTGGGTTTGGCGCTGGCGGCGCGCCTGGGGGAACTGCAAGATGTAACCATCTCGGTACGTACACCGGGGCGGGACTTCGGCTGGTATGATCCCGGCTGGGAAGCATCTTTTAAAATAGAGGTCGGCTTCCCCCTGCCTATAGTACGTGAAATGATAGCCGAGAGGCGATGTGATCTGGCTATTGGCTCTCTTGGATTTATCTTCCATGAGGAAGAGCGTGGTTCTGCTGATGCCGTGATGATTGAGATATCACCTCCGGACGAGCACGGTTATTGTAGTTTCGGTGCCTCACTCTGGAACAAAAAAACAGAGTGTCGTAACGCTAAGCATGTACTGGCTGAGGTCAATAAAAATCTGATAAGGACATATGGTGATAACTTCATCCATATTTCTGAGATAGAATCCTTCGTGGAACACACGCCATCGGGACGGGAGTTAGGTGGCACTGACCTGCTTGGTAGAAAGCAGATAGAGCCCGGTGAGGCGGAAAAGGCTATTGCCGGCTACGTATCTACCCTCGTCAATGATGGAGATACCGTTCAGGTTGGGGTTGGGAGTACTAGCGAGTGGTGCTGTGTGCTTGGTACATTTGATAACAAGATTGACTTGGGCTGGCACTCCGAGACAACGCCGAAAGGAATAATCAAACTGATAAGAGAAGGCGTGTTCACCGGTAAGTACAAAACCATGCATCCCGGCAAAGCAGTGGCTACTGCCTGCGGAGGTGGTATCAAAGAAGACATGGATTTTATCAACATGAATCCTGTTTTTGAACTCTATGGTGCCGAACATGTCCTTGATGTAAGGATTATCGGCGCACATGACAACATGGTAGCCATTAATAGCGCAGTAAGTGTTGACTTTGCCGGCCAGATTGCTGCCGAGTCAATCGGGCCACAGATAATCAGTGGT
>JAOZIG010000235.1 GCA_026014515.1 Candidatus Bathyarchaeota archaeon
GTTACTACCGCTGCCTCAACGATGAATGGATAGCCCAGATATGTGCTTGGTTTACGGGTAACTACCTTGATGTAGTCCTCTTCTGTGAGATTCAGCTCCTTTTTGATGCCTGTCTCAAATAACTCCTCACCGATGGGGCTAAGGCAACTGGCAATAGGGCGTTTAAAATCACCATACTCCTTGGTGCTGCGTACAATCCTAACAATATCCTCTGGAGCAAGCTTTTTGGGGTTGGTTTTCATGCTCACCTCAGCTAGTTTGAGGAAACGTTCAGCGGTGATGGCTCCCACGCCTTGGAAGTTATCCATCATGAACTCTTTCATGTTCTTGGCTTTCTTGGTCGTGATCAATCGTTTGAATGTCTCAACGTCTACTCCATGAGGATGAGGAAGCACTGATTCCGGTAGCGGAGGCATCTTATCTGTGCCTCGTTCAAACTTGTAGAGCCTGCCACGGGGATCAACATAGGTGATATCAGCGTAGGGTACCACCATTGCTGTTTGTTTGAGATACTCGATGAGCCTGTACATGATGCGGCTATAGTCTCCATCCATCTGTATCTCGATGGCTGTTCCCTGCCACTTGGTGGGGTTCTCCTTTACAGTGTGCTTGAAAATATTGGCTCGGTTATTTTGAATATCAATGTTCATCACGAACTCATGGATCTTCCCACCCGTACTGCTAGCGATCTTGACTGGCTCATGGGTCGTGATCTGTCCATACATAACCGCCATGGTTCCTCCGAGTCCGAAGGTGCCTCTGGCTTGTTTGAGTTCGTATTTGCTGCCGTAGAAGACTTGTCCGAATACCTTGGGCACGTGCTCTGCTGGTACCCCTGTCCCGTTGTCCTCAACCCTTAGAATATAGAACTTTGTCTCGGTGTTTTTCTGATCCGCTAACTCACTGATGCGCAGATAGATGCTTGGTGGCACCATCCGGGTCTCGGCTGCATCAAGGCTGTTCTCGATGAGCTCCCTAACAGCCGTGTAGGTTGCCCTGCTGGGGTTGCTGAAGCCGGCGATCTCTCTGTTCCTGTAGAAGAAGTCGCTTGGGCTGATCGACTGGTATTCAGGCTGTGACATTAGTTGGTCTCCCTTCTGCGGGCTGGCTCGTACCAGAGCTCTCCCTTTTCTTTTTTCATCTTACGACGATATGCATATAGATGATTCCAAACTGTCTTATGGAATGATCCATTGATCAGCATCTCCACAGCCTCTTTTGAGACTGATAACATATCAAACGGACCGATAATACTCACGGTTCCACCATAGACCGAGACCAAACAGTCTGTGAGTTCCTCGATCATGGCGCGGCTCTTACCTTCTTTGCCGATGATCCTACCCTTGACCCTGTTCTGGGCGTTCTTGCTTTTTCCCACATACTCTTCAAGGTCCATTATGATGAGATCAAAGTCCTCATTGATGAGGGTGAGAGCGTTCTTAGGGCTGAAACCACGTCCTACCGCACGTACAACATTACGGACCACAAAAAGCACTGAGACATCAGGCTGATCTGGTTTAACGACAATATCCACGTTCCCAGTCTCGCTGTCTATCGTCAAGTCTACTTGGAATGTTGCCTCGATGCGTTTCTTGGTCTTACCCCCGGGTCCGATGAGGGCGCCGACGCGTTCTTTTGGTATCCTAATAAATGTCTTCTGTTCCACCTGTTATCCACTCTCTAAGTTCCGCTGGGTCCCGGGTTTCCGCCCCCAAGCGTTTGAAGTTATAATTTACGTTCTGTATATCCCGTTCAACAAGCATAGGCGCCATGGGGTGAATAGTTAACATGGCTTGGCTTACATCAAAAATAACGGGTTTTTCGTCATTAACCATAATATTGTATTCGCTGAGGTCACCGTGGGCTAGTCCCGCTTTCTGCCACATGAGCTGCATCTCATCAAGCACCATCTCATAGAACGTCTGAGGGTCCTCTGGGGCTCTTTCTCTGAGTAGGGGCGCTGGTATTCCATCTTCTCCTATGAAGGTCATTACGAGTATGTTTCTGATGAACTCGATGGGTCTTGGGCTGTTTACTCCAGCTTCCTCACATAGTTGCAGGTTGTTGAACTCTTTCTGGTTCCAAGTGTAGATCATGCTGCGGGTGTCTTTGCGTATCTTCTTAAACCGTGGGTCACCCTGAATGTACTGCATCATCCCCTTACGGAACTCAGCCGTATGAGTATAGTAAATCTTGACAGCAAGCTCACGTTCATCACGATCAGTTGCATAGTAAACCCTAGCTTCCTTACCCGCGTTGACTACTCCGTAGAGCCTGTCAATGGTTCCCTTGCTCAGGAGCTTGTTCATACCCTTTAGGGTGAGACGATCAAACACCTCTTCAATGACACGGAACTCTTCCTTGTTCTTGTCTTTAAAGAGAGAATCCTCCTCATACTGACGAGTGAGCTTGTCTCCCCGCTCCTCATGGTCCCTATGATCGGACATTGCTATCAGGGAGCCTATTCAATGAGCAAAATGCCTTTACGGCGGAGGTCATCGACCTGGTTCTGAGTGTAGCGGTGGAAGATCTCGCCGCGTTCCTCACTCTGGAAGTCCCATGGGCTTACTAGCACGATGTCTCCTTCCCTTATCCAGGTCCGTCGCTTCATTTTTCCTCTGATGCGACATGTGCGTACATATCCGTCTTGGCATTTAACGAGGACTCTATCAAAGCCCAGTAGTTTCTGGACTATTCCGAGCACATCGTTCTCACTGGGGTAGACTACTTGTCTGAGGTTTTTCTCACTTAGTACCTTTTTCTTTCCCATTCAGTGGCCTCTTTCCATGTTAGACATGTATTGGTGCTTAAAAACTCATCCGCTGATGTTTATGGGTTTAAGCGGTTTTACGGACCCTCTGCTATATTAGGGCCTGATTATGGGGCCTTTAACTCTACTGGTTGTTTTTCTAGGTTTACTGGAACCCGTCTCCCTATGGTTGTCCCCTCTAACGTGATATTACAAGTGTATGCATAGGCTTCGACACCGTTTTCCACGGCTTTTCTAAGGTTTTCTGTGAATAACGGGTCCATTTCAACATGTGGACGCCACTCAGAGGCATCATCTCTTTGAATAATGAAGCATACAGCGGCTCTTCCATGCTCCAACGCTTTGATGAGGGTATTCATATGACGGGCACCCCGCTTCGTAGGCGCATCAGGAAACAACGCTAAACCTTCTTCGACTAGTGTGCAGCTTTTCGCCTCCAAAAGTATCTGATTCGTTCCATTGCTGAGTTTTAGGTCTAGTCGGCTGTCGTGGAAGCTGGGTTCTGTGCGTTCTACCTTGTAGTCTTTGAACTCTGGTAGTTTTCCTTGGTTGATGGCTTCTCGTAGCATGTAGTTGGGTAGTCTGCTGTCGATGCTTACCAAGGTGTCATTGTATTCTATGAGGGTTAGGTCGTAGCTTGTTTTTCGGTGGTCTCCGGGTTTGTTTATGAGATGGACTCTGGTGCCGGGTACCATGAGTTCATGCATTCTCCCCGGGTTTGGGATAAAACACTCAACATGTTCACCTTCAAGGTCTACTACTCCTAGAAACCTGTTGGGTCTCCTGAGCAATGTAGCGGGTATGGGTGTTGAAGGATGCTTCACTCTATTAACTCCAGTATCTCATCGTGGAGACGCATAGTGTTTGCAGCGATAACAGTGCATCTTGTCTCCCTTGTCAAAGGCAGGTCACCGAATAGTTCTCCGTTTATGCTGTAGACTCCTCCTGCTTCCTTGATAATGAAGAGCCCTGCGCTGATGTCTGTGGATCGTACGATTCCCCGCAGATCAATATGCGCATCAAGAACCCCAGAAGCTACATGACATAGGCTCGCAGCGCTACATCCTTCCTGTCTGATGTGGCGGCTCTCTGCGATGAGGTGGGTTGTTTTTTCTAGTTTTGGGTCTTTACTGATGTCCATGCCGATGAGCCCATGCCGGTAGGGTATGTAGGGGGAGGGCTTCACTGGGTACCCATCCAGTGTTGTGCCCTTGTCTTTCTCGGCGTAGTAGGTCTCGCCTGTGTAGAAGTTGGTGACTATCCCAGCATCTACCTTGCTTTGATGGGGCTCTGTGGCTATGCTGAGGCTGAGTACTGCTGGTGGGAATCCTCGGCTCAGGTTCGATGTGCCGTCCACTGGGTCTGCTGTGATGATGTATTCGCCTGTTCCGAAGACTTTGTCGCCTTCCTCGCTGATGAGGGTGGCGTCGATTTTTTGTTTTGTGAGGGTTTCGATGATGGCGTCTTGTGCTTGTTTGTCCAGTAGGTCTTTGAACTTGTTGGTGGGCATGGTTCCACGCTGTGGGGTGACCGTAAGTACCTTGCTCTGGATGTTTTCGCTTAGGGTGTGTAGTAGTTTTTTGTGGTTCAACGTGTTTGCCTCGGTTAATAATCACGTTGTTTGATCATTGATAATGGTAGCGGGTTACTGTGGAGGGTATCTGAGGGTTATCCCATATATTGTGACATAGACTGGTGTATCAACGGTGCCGGTGTGTGACATTGTACGATGTATCTGTTTTGCTGAGTATGCCAGTATATCCCAGTAAGGGTTCACCCAGTCAATATACTCAACTAACCGTAACTCGCTGTCAGGGCTCCCAAAATGCGTTATTACCGGACTATAAACTGGTATTCGTACCGGGTATGCGTTACTATTATTGACGAGAACTATGATTCTATTTTCCTCGTTTTCGTCAAGAAATAGTGATATGCCTGAGGAGTTTACATCAACCCATACTGGTTGGTATTCGGTGATTTCGAGGCTGAGATTAGCTGAATCCATGCCTGTGATGTCAGTACACTCAGCCATAACCTGAATCATCCCAATATATTTAGGGAGATACCTTGTGGTTCTTACACGCTTTTCCCCATGTGACGCGATAAATCCTCTTCCATAGACTTCCCCTGAAGCAATTCTCGCTGCTTCTGCCGCATCTTCAGCCGCAATCTCCTTAATAGAGAAATAGAAACGCTGGACACTACTACCGTTATTATACTCCGCAGTAACCTCGATTAGCGTGTGTCCTCGATAGTAGACAGGGATAGGTAGTGGGTTGTTGATGGTGCAGTTGATCTCAATTACTTCTCCAACGCTGTAGCTTGGTTTATCCGATGATACATTGAAGACACAGTAA
Organism: Candidatus Bathyarchaeota archaeon; assembly: GCA_026014515.1. GTDB lineage: Archaea > Thermoproteota > Bathyarchaeia > TCS64 > TCS64 > RBG-16-57-9. The sequence continues at coordinate 5,128 of JAOZIG010000235.1, forward strand.
TTATCGAGGTTGATGTAACCGAACCCGACCACTAGCAGAAGAACTATCACCAAACCATATTTTCTCAATAGTATCACAGGATCATACTTCCCACCGGTTCCAGAGTACCTATTATAGGCGACCATCAAACCAGTGAGAAATGCTACAGAAAGCAATACTATTAGAAACATGAACCAATTTGTAGGCGCAGCTATTGACTGAATCAACTGGATCATGGTACTACTTCCCTCTCAAATGATACCGTTACACCTCTGATATAGTAGTAGAGACTGAATCCCGGCAGAGTTACTCTAAACTGGTTTCTCCAGACCCCTTTCTCAGAGTTCGCCTCAACCGTGTAGTGACTCATTATCCAGTCTACCATCATTCCGCCTTTTGGCTTACTGGGAATCAAGCAATATCCAATCTCATTGAATACCCGTATCTTGACCGGGTACGGGTTCTCATTTACTATGATGAGATCAAACCAGACGTTTTCCTTATCCTTGAGTACGGGCACCTCAGGCTCGATCTTCAGGCTTATTCCGGTACTATTCACATTAACTTCCTTGTAGCCTGTGACATTCACCGTTTTTACTAGTCCTAGTCCGGTTATTTTGAATGGTCCCGGATATGTTGGTGTGAATGTGTTTATTGTGATTGTGGTGTTTCCTTTTTCTGGAATAATGATCTTTGGTTCAACGTACTCCAAATAGATTTCACAAGTAATCTTTTCTGGATCATAGACGCTGTTACCGCTGAATGATAACGAGTAAATTGGGTCTATATTGAGTGGATATTCGTTGGGATTGATGAAAACGATGGCAGCCTCCACCTCCTCTCCGAGTTCATAGACTTCTTTTTCCGTCCAGATGACCCTTTCATAGCTTCCAGATGAAGCGAATAAGTTCTCATCTTTTTCATCGCTACCACTTCCAAGAGAGAATAATATGATAGCTACTAGAATCAGCATAACACTGTAGATTATCCTTCGATGTGTGGACACGTACCATAATTAGTTTTATCCATGTATTAAACTAATTTTTTGAACAATTATTCAACTATTTAGAACAGCAACAGTTGAAAACCAGAAAACCAAGATATAACCTATGCAAGCATTACCCAGAAGCTTCTACAACCGCAGAACAGATACAGTGGCAAATGAGCTACTGGGCAAGATACTGGTTCGAAGACTTGATGACGAGCTTCTCGGTGGCGTAATCGTTGAGACCGAGGCATATTTCGGTGCAGATGACCCTGCTAGTCGAGCCTATGAGGGTTTGAAGACGTATAACCGGGTGATGTTTGAGGAGTCGGGGCGTGTTTTCATATATAATGTGCACAAGTACTGGATGCTGAACCTGATTGCCCACGATAATGGTGTCGGTGGTATACTCATCAGAGCCATAGAACCCACTATGGGGCTCGATATAATGAGACAGAATCGTCCAGTGAAACGCTTACGGGACCTTACAAGTGGACCCGGCAAACTGAGCTTAGCACTAGATGTTGATAAAGGGTTGAATGGTGTTGATGCGACTTCTGCAGATAGCCCTGTGTATGTTTTTGATAACGAGTACAAGCATGATGTAGGTACCAGTCACAGAATAGGGGTAACCAGAGACCTACCAGAACACTATCGGTATTATGTAAAAAACAATGAGTTTGTATCCAAATAGAAGGGATTAGCCCTTCCACTGGACTATGGCGCCTTGTTTCTCTAAGGCATCCAGTTCCTCTTCGGTCTTACCCAGTTTCTCCTTCAAGACCTCTCGGGTATGCTGACCCAGCATTGGCGCTGGTCCTGTTACCTCTCCGGGGGTCTCGCTGAACTTGACTGGGAAGTTTGGTACAAGGTGTTTACCAGCCGCAGCATGGTCTACCTCGACCCACATATCACGTGCCTTGAGGTGGGGGTCCCACATGGCTTCATGCGCCTCATAGATGGGTGCACATGGGAAACCAAGTTTCGCTAGCCAGTCAAAGGCTTCTATCTTGGTCATGTCCTTGATGCGTTCAACAACCATATCCTTGTTTACCTCATCGACACCAAGCTCCTCTTTCAGGTTCTCCACTGCCTTGCTCCGCTCACCAGCGATCTGCACCCATCCATCCTTAACGGGCAGTATACCCCAGATGCGCTGTGGGTCTCTTGGGCGCCCTTGACGACGGTCAATGGGGCTTTCCTTGAACAAGTCGTATGCTACTGATGCGCAGCAGTTGAAGGCTACCATGGTGTCTATCTGGCAGACATCGATCATCTGACCGACGCCTGTCTTGTCACGGTGCCTGATGGCTGCTACGATGCTAAACGCTGCATACATGGCTGGTCCTAGGTCACCTAGGGCTCCCGCCATGGTGATTGGTGGGCCCTCATAATCATAGTTCTTGCCTGTTGCGTATGTGTGACCGCTGATTGCTTCTGCGACGACTGCGTATGAGCCATATCGACTGTATGGTCCGCTTTGACCGAATCCACTCAGTGCAGCGTAGATAACATTGGGATTAAGCTCCTTCAACACATCATAGCCTAGACCTAACCTTTCCATGGTGCCTGGTGCAAAGTTCTGTATAACCACGTCACTCTGTTTGACAAGTTCTTTGATCATGTCCATGACCTCTGGGTTCTTGAGGTCCATGCTGATGTCACGTTTGTTGAGGTTTAGGGCGTAGAAGGTTGAGCTTACTCCTTTGTAGAGTTCTCCGGGGCCCATTCTGCCGATGGTTCCCCATGGTGGCTCGACTTTTACTACCTCTGCTCCTAGCTCTGCTAGCATCATGGTTGTGTATGGTCCGAACCATACATGTGTGAAGTCTAGTATTTTGATGTCTTCCAGTATCTTCTTCATGATAACGAAAACAAGTCCGATAGTCGTAGATAATATTTTGGCTTTAAAACGGTCTGCGAAGTCTTAACTAGTGTTTCAGCCTTTTCTCAACCATGACGGATTCATATCAAACCATCAAAAAACACGTAGAATCCATAAAAATAATCGACACCCACGAACATCTTCCCTCAGAAGAGCAGCGCATCTCCAAACAAGTTGATGTCCTCAACGAGTTCTATCTCCACTACACATCATCAGACCTAATCGCGGCTGGCATGAGTGAGGAGGAGCTGCTCTATACACGAGACACATCAATCTCCTTTGATGATCGCTGGGAGGTATTTGAGCCATGGTGGCAAAGCATCAGAAATACAGGGTACTCACGTTGTGTAGAGATTGCTGCCCATGACCTATATGGTGTGGACGGTATCAACCGGGATACCTACCAGCAACTGCAGAAGCGATTAACCGAGCACAACAAGCCGGGGCTCTACCGGTGGGTTCTCAAGGAGAAGGCGGGTATCGAGATAAGCATCCTTGATGAGTTGACCGGTAGCCATGATGTGGACAGAGAGTTCTTCGCTCCAGTACTCAGGGTAGGCGAGTTCGTGAACCTCTCAAACCGATATGAGGTTGAATCCTATGCTAAGATGCTTGGTGGAACGGTTCACAGCTTTGATGACTTGGTTAACGTGGTTAAGACCCGTTTCAAGTTCTTGGAGAGCATTATAGCCGGTATCAAGATAGCGTTAGCCTACCGGCGACCCCTGTATTTCGAGAAACGGAGCTTCGCTGAAGCTGAGGAGGCCTTTAACGCCATCTACAAGACACGTACATTCCACAGGGAGGTCATAGACGCTGACAAGGGCTACAGCAGGATGACTCCAGATTCACCGGGGACTGATGCGTTGAAGCCTATGCAGGATTATCTTGTTCACCTAGCCATCGTTGAGGCCGAGAAACGGGGTATGCCGATACAGATACACACGGGGCTTCATGAGGGAAACGAGAACATACTCACCAACAGCGACCCTATGCAGCTTGTGAACCTATTCATGGAGTACCGGGACGCGAAATTCGATATATTCCACGGTAGCTGGCCCTACTGTGGACAATTAGGAGCACTAGCCAAGAACTTCCCCAACGTCTACCTCGACATGAGTTGGATGCACATCATCAGTCCACAAAAGGCAAGAACAGCACTATCCGAGTGGCTTGACGAGGTGCCGGTAAACAAGATTCTGGGCTTCGGCGGGGATTATCTTGCTGTTGAGGGCTCGTATGGGCATTCTGTGATAGCGCGAGACAACATCTCGAAGGTATTGGCAGGTAAGGTTGATGATGGAGACTATTGCGTTGATGAGGCTAAACGGTATGCTTCTATGATGCTCAGAGATAACCCAATGAAACTTTTCTTTAAAAAATAGGATTGGAGATTACTCCACCTTTTTCCCTGCGTCTGGACCGGGCTGCAGATAGTATATCTCCATTGGGGTGAGGATTACTGCTTCCTTGGCGGGGAGCATCATTCCGCTTTGCTCGTAGAAACCCTGCGCCATCTTCTTTCCTTGCTCGTACTCTGGTCCCGCTGTCTTGAACTCGACATTACCCTTGACTTGGTATGCCTTGTGAGACTCCATGTCATACGCTGAGACACTTGCCCATCCTGTTTTCTCCATGTTGCTACGGGTTTTGTCCATGAAATTGTTAATGAGGACGATTTTGTCGCCTTGTATCCACCAGAAGCGTACATAGCTGCTGTTGGGTTTGCCTTGTTGGTCTGCGGTTGCGAGG
>JAOZIG010000338.1 GCA_026014515.1 Candidatus Bathyarchaeota archaeon
GCTGCAAGCATGGGAGAACCGCTAGCATGAAGATACTGGTAACCGGTGCAAATGGCTTTGTGGGGAAGAACCTTGTCTGTGAACTACGTAACAGGGGCTATGAGGCTCTGTACCTTTATGACATCGATACTGAGCAAAGCCTCCTGGATTCCTTCACCAAGGACTGTGAGTTTGTTTTCCACCTTGCCGGTGTGAACCGACCCAAGGAAGAGACGGAGTTCATGGAAGGCAACTTCGGTTTCGCCAGTACCCTGCTCGCTTCCTTGAAGAAACATAAGAATACCTGTCCCATTCTTATCACCTCCTCCATCCAGGCAGCCTTGGACAACCCCTACGGGAAAAGCAAGAAAGCAGGGGAGGACCTGCTCTTATCCTATGGAGATGAGACAGGGTCTCCTGTATACGTTTACCGCCTTCCCAATGTCTTCGGCAAGTGGTGCAGGCCCAACTACAACAGTGCGGTTGCCACCTTCTGCTACAACATCGCAAGGGATTTGCCCATCAAGGTCAATGACGCTGAGGTAGTCATGAGCCTGGTCTACATAGATGATGTGCTGGAAAGCTTCATGTCTGCCCTGATAGGGGACGTGCTCAAGGAAGATGGGTTTTGCAAGGTACCCACGGTACATACCGTGAAGCTGGGAAGGATTGTGGAGCTCCTTGAGGGATTCAGGGAGAGTCGTAACAACCTCTCGGTACCAAACATGTCCTCCAGTTTTGAAAAGGTGCTCTACAGCACCTACCTGAGTTATCTGCCGGAGGATCGGTTCAGCTATCCCCTAAAGATGAACAGTGATAACCGTGGTTCTTTCACCGAAATCATCAGAACAGTAGAGCGTGGCCAGTTCTCGGTGAACATCTCCAAATCTGGCATCACCAAGGGGAACCACTGGCACCATACCAAGAACGAGAAGTTCCTGGTGGTAAGCGGCAAGGGCCTGATCCAGTTCAGGAAGATTGGGACAGAGATAGTAATAGACTACTATGTATCAGGCGAGAAGCTCGAGGTTGTGGACATACCCCCAGGCTATACTCACAACATCAGCAACCTGGGAGATGGGGACATGGTCACATTCATGTGGGCCAATGAGCCGTTCAATCCGGACAAGCCGGATACGATATTCGAGAAGGTGTGAATGGTATGGATAAGATGAAGGTGATGACCATCCTTGGGACAAGACCCGAGATAATCCGGCTCAGTGCAGTCATACAGAAGTGTGACCAGTACTTCAACCACATCCTGGTCCATACGGGACAGAACTGGGACTATACGCTCAACCAGGTGTTCTTCGAGGATCTGGGGCTGCGTGCCCCTGATTACTATC
>JAOZIG010000273.1 GCA_026014515.1 Candidatus Bathyarchaeota archaeon
GGCATCCCCTATGACGGTGATTTTCTGGCTATTGGAAGTGACTTCCTTGGTAGTCCCATTGATATCGGGGGTACTCTCACCCTTTGCGGTCAAGGAGTAGGTACCGCTCTCATCAAAGGAATAGGAGAGTGAATTCCCTGAACCTACAAGTGAACTGTCGAGGTACCACTCTACAGTTGAGAGGTCCCTGGTATTCTTGCTGTCCAAGGCGAAGCTGGTGCTGCTTCCCTTGCTGATTGTTTGTTCAGTCCCTCCTTGGATGGCGATTGCAGGGTCAAGGACGGTTAGATACAACGAGGCAGAGCTTTTGGCAAGGTTGAAGCTGTCGGTGACTCTGAGATAGGCAAGTAAGCTATTCGATGCATAGCGCTTGCTCGGAGTGTAGGAAATTGAGGCACCCGTCTTTGTCTCGGTGCCAATTTGCCATACGGCACTCTTGATAGTGGCGTTGTCAGAGAGTATTGCATCTCCACTGAAAGTATATGGTTCTCCTAGCAATAATGTAGCTCGGTCTTCTGGTTCATCGACCTCCACATCAAGCTCGGTATGGGCTTTCGTCGTGAAGGTTTTGCTGATTGAAGATGTGCTGCTGAAGAACGCCGTACCGTCCCTGTTGATTGGCATGACATACCAAGAGTAGGTGGTATTGGGTGAGAGCAGGGAGGAGAGGGTGTAGTTGTTCGACCGGGTATAACCATAATACTGACCATTGAGGTAGATTCTGTATTCAGAAGTCCAATCGTCATAATCATCGTTGAAACCCCAGCTGAATTCCGGAGTGTAGGAGTTGCTTGTATCTATGGGGGTGAAGAATTTTGGAGAGGGGAAGGTAATGTTCTTTACGCTGTTGACAATAAGATAGCCTGATGCATCAAAGTATTCGATGGTAAAGGTATACGTTTCACCTGCCCTGAATTTGATGGTTGAGAGGTCATAGGTGACCTCTCCTCTATCAGTATCGCCAGGATACCCCTTGATGGAGGAACCAAGCGAGGCAACCACTCTGCTGTGGGATTTGCTTACACTCTGCTTGACTCCAGGTCCGTTGATCGTAACTTTGGTTGTGGATGTAGTTGGTATGCTTGATTCACTATAATACGGAGTCTCTGGAAGCTGGAAACGGAGTGTTTCATCCCCGACCGTTGGGTTCTGTACTACTGAGAGGGACCCAATGGAGAGTACCTTAAAGGTAACTGATTGGGCTTCTTTGAGCACTCTCCCTGTAGTGACACTGGCATCCTCATTTGTTATTTCGTATGCCTTGAGTGTCAGGGTATACTCTCCTTCAGGAATGGTCGTATTGGAATTCTCAAAAAAATCAGAAG
>JAOZIG010000054.1 GCA_026014515.1 Candidatus Bathyarchaeota archaeon
CTCAATGTGGAGTTTATTGTAGTTGAGCCAGTCTCTGAAGAGACATCGACTAATCCGGACCCGAGGAAAAGGGTGATTGAGAACGCCGAAGTAAAAGTTCGGAGTATCTCGGATCGATTCCCAGATGCTTTGATCATTGGCGCTGATACTGTTGTATTCAAAGAGGGTGAGTTTCTGGGAAAACCAATAAGCCCCGATATGGCTGTGATGATGCTTGAGATGCTCTCAGGTAGTATTCATAGTGTGTTCACTGGGGTAGTTGTTCTTGATGTATCAAGTAATAGACTAGTTTCTGGTGCTGATGAAACAAGGGTCAAGTTCAAGATATTGGACTCTCAGACCATCAGAGACTACGTTAGTAGTGATGAACCTATGGATAAGGCAGGGGCTTACGCTATTCAAGGTGGTGCTAGTTCATTTGTCGAGTGGATTGATGGTTCGCGTAGTAATGTTATTGGGTTATCTTTGGAGTTGTTGACTGAGCTTTTATCGAAGCTTTTATCCTAGGTGCTTGCTGGTTTCGGTTTAATTATATTGTATTTATTTTGAAACAATAAACATTAAATGAATCCTATAGTTGATGGGCTTGAAAACTATTTTCTATATAGGCATATATAATATACGTAAATTACCCTTTTATCTATACTCTATGTGATACTGCTCAACTTGAGTAATACAGCCAAGAACGCAGTTGGGTCAATAGTCGCAGTATACTTCTTTGTCTCAGCGATAGTTCTGATAAAGTCTAGCGCTAAAATAATGGGTGTTACCCTTGCAAGAGGGATCGTAATGCTCATCCGCGATACGACTAGTGCGGTATTCGCTGGCTGGATAAGCACTGCAATGCTTCATAGTAGCGGTGCTTTTGACTCAATCGTTGTAGCGTTTACATCATCAGGAGTTATGCCCCTCAGCTTATCTGTTGCAGCCATAATTGGCGCCGAGATGGGAACCACGGTAACCCCGTTTCTGATATCAATCATTGAGAAGATGAAGGGCAAAGGAGAATCACAAGCTAGCTTCAACGTCACCATGAGCCACGTACTCTACAACCTATTCACATTGATCCTTTTCTACCCCCTCGAGCTTTTCTTTGGCACATTCACAGGAATCGCCGAGAGAGGAAGCCAAATCTTCCTAACCGTACCTTGGCTATCAGCTGTACCAGATATTCTGGATGTAGTAACACCATGGGTTGATCCATTGCTGGAGGTTATTCCTCCGTGGGCTGGATTAATTGTTGGTGGATTGATGTTGATAGTGGCGTTAGGTGCTGTTGAGAAATATATGACGGCTATCTTTAGTATGCCGAGAAGCTGGAACCTCATCCGATCAACGTTTACACGCCCAAAAAGGGCTTTCATAGCTGGATTCCTTTTCACATTACTGGTTCCTAGTACAACGGTTATGGTGTCTTTGCTAGTTCCTTTGGCAACTAGTGGTGTGATTAAAGCCGATTACTATATTCTACCTTACATTCTTGGGGCTAATATCGGAACAGTATTTGATGTTTTGATAGCCGCACTGGCAACAGGAGACCCAATTGGTTTAGGGGTATGGCTCGTTCACTTCGCGATTAATTTAGTTGGCGCATTAATCTTCTTCCCGTTGCTGAAGCCATTCTCAGAACTTACGCAAAAGGTAGCTACATACGTATCAAAAGATCCAAGAACTACACTAATAGTGGCGATTCTTTTCCACGTTATTCCTGCATCAATTATCTTGTATTACTACATAATGACGTGAAAATGAAGAGAACCTATATACATTAGTTTGTAGAAAATAATGTGGTTAGTAAATGTCACGGAAATTATTCGGTTGGTTCGCACCTAAAAGAGGAGAAGAAGTACTAGTAATGGTGGAAAAACACCTAGAATTAACAAAAAACGCAGTCATTAGCCTACATGAGATGGTAGAGCACGCAGCCGAATGTAACACCAATGGATGTAAAACATCTTTCCTTAATATCAGCAGTATGGAGATGGAGGCAGATGAACTCCGTAGAAAAATGGTGGAAGATCTAACCAAGAGTGAGATGTTCCCAGAGGAAAGGGATGACCTTATGGAGCTTGTCCGTGCTGTTGACTGGATAGCTGACTGGAGTAAAGAAGCTGGAAGAATACTGAATAGTATACCCTTTGAAAAGGCGCCAGACGAGATCAAGACCGAGACTCTGAACATGGTCAAGGCTAACGTGGACTGTGTAATCGTGCTAACAAAAGCAATCAAATCCTTACCCAAAGACCCCATGAAGGCACTGAGCCTAGCCGATGAGGTAGAGATGCTTGAAGAAACAGTGGACGATCTATATGGTGAAGTGAGAAGCCATTTCGCTACCCTTGATTTCCCAGACTTTAGCACAGGCAGCTTGATACTCTTGAACGAGTTCTTCGACGCAATAGAAACCATTGCAGACTGGTGCGAGAACACAGCTGACATAGTCAGGGCTATCGCTGTGCGTAGAAGTTAAAAAAATAAGAAAATCGAGTAGTTTTACTCGACTGTGATTGCCTGATTTGGACATGCGTTAACGCATGCCATACACATGATACAGTCATCAGCCCTCTCTGGGACGGCCCTATTGTCGACTAGATCATAGCAGTTCATTGGGCAGATATCGACGCAGACTCCGTCTCCGTCACAAGCATCTGATACAGTAATTGTAGGCATATCTTTCACCTATCCCTTGATTGCACGCTTCAATGGTTTTAAAGGTTTTCTGAACACGGTGTAGAGGTATTTGCAGCTATTGGTAACTGTTTAAAAACCTAGGTTCCCCACCTCATATTAGTTTTAATTGTGATAAAAATGAGTTGCACAGGATTAATTGACGAGACAGTCACCATAGGAATCGGTGGTGAGGCAGGTCAAGGCGTGGGTAGAAGCGGTATGCTTCTGGGGAAAGCCTTGATGCGTGCCGGTTTCTATGCGTATGGCAATATTGACTACCCTAGCCTAATCAGAGGTGGACATAATTACTATACGGTTAGGACGAGTCATAGAAAAGTCACTAGCATGCTTGAGAAACCAGACCTAGTAGTAGCGCTGAACAAGGAAACCATTCTGCTTCATCAGGACGAGGTTAACTCTGATGGTGGCATCATATACGATGCCAAGGCGGACATAAGTGAAGAAGAGTTCACTAGGACGGATATATCGTATTACCCAGTTCCATTATCTGAGGTTGTAGAGGAACTTGATGGACCCGATATTATGAGAAATACTGTTGCCCTTGGGTCTGTAGCAGCCTTGATAGGTTTAGATGTTGATTTTCTTGAGGAAGTTATCGCTGAGACCTTTGAGGGAAAAGAGAAAATCATCAAGATGAATCATGACGCCGTGAGAAAAGGCTGGGAATACGTCATCGAGTTTGATTATGGGTTCAGCTGCAACATGGAGGCAGGACTGCGTCCAGAGAGAATGTGGCTTACAGGAAACGAGGCAGTTGCTCTAGGCGCAGTAGCTGCAGGATGTAACTTTTACTCAGCATACCCGATGACGCCTGCGAGTCCGGTGCTTCATTATTTCACTGGGCATGATATTGAGACAGATTCAGCGGTTATTCAGACTGAGAGCGAGATAGCGGCGATGTGTATGGTGGTAGGCGCTTCATACGCTGGGGTAAGACCCATGACATCAACATCAGGTGGAGGATTTTGTCTGATGACTGAGGCACTCAGTATGGCTGCATTACATGAGTCCCCTGTAGTGGTTATGCTTGGGCAGCGTCCCGGACCAAGTACCGGATTAGCGACTTATTCTGCTCAGGGTGATCTTTTGTTTGCTGTTTATGGTGCTCATGGTGAGTTCCAGCGGATTGTATTGGCTCCGGGTGACACTGAGGAGTGTTTCTATATGACTCGTGATGCGTTTAATCTGGCTGATCGTTTCCAGATTCCTGTTATTGTGCTTACAGACAAGAACGTGATTGAAAGCCACGAGACAGTAGAGAAATTCAGTACTAAACAGATTATTGACAGGGGGAAACTGCTCAGAGAATGGAATCAAGACGAGGAATACAAACGGTACAAGATAACTGAGGACGGAGTAAGCCCACGAGCAGTACCCGGTACACGAAACGCATTGGTTCTCGCTAACAGCAACGAGCATATCGAGAGAGGATTCAGTACAAGTCTAGCCAGTCCAACAAACGCCATGGTGGATAAACGATTCAGAAAAATTCCCTACATCAAGGAAGCAGTCGAGAAACTGGAACCCGTCAAGGTCTTTGGCTCAGAGCGCCCAGATATTACTATCGTGGGATGGGGTTCAACCAAGGGACCAGTATTGGAAGCCTTGAACATGCTTGAGGATGAAGGCGTTTCCGCTCGTTTTGTTCAGATACGATACTTGGAGCCATTCCCGGAAGACGTGGGGAAGTATCTCAAGGGGGTCACTGTACTCTTTGAGAATAACAGAAGCGCTGAGCTTGGGACATTGATCAAGTTGAATATGGGGTATGAGTTCAAACACGTTGGGCTCAGGTATGATGGGAGACCCTTTGACCCGAATGAGATAGTTGTCAAGGTGCGGGAGGTGCTTGGATGAGCATCAAGGAATATGATACACCAGCTACCAATACTTGGTGTCCCGGCTGCGGTAACTTTGCTATACTAATGACTGTGAAACAGGCGCTTGCTGAGCTTGGGCTTGCTCGTGAAGAAGTGGTGGCGGTAACGGGTATCGGGTGTCATGGTAAGTTGACGGATTACATCAATGTCAATGGGATACACACGATCCATGGACGAGTACTACCGGTTGCCACAGCGATAAAGACGGCAAACCACAAGCTCACAGTGCTGGGATTCTCTGGTGACGGTGACGCGTTCAACATAGGAATCGGGCACTTCCCCCACGCGGCGCGACGTAACGTCAACATGACATACATCATACACGACAACCTAATCTACGGATTAACTACAGGGCAAACAAGCCCCACAAGCAAACAGGGCTTTGTGACCAAGACGAGCCCCCGTGGTGAGTGGAGTATAGCCATTAATCCCCTGACGCAGGCATTGACGGCTCATGCGTCATTCGTGGCGAGAACCTTTGCGGGGGAGCCTAAGCAGATGAAGGAGGTCTTGAAGCAGGCTATTGAGCATGAGGGTTTCGCTCTGGTTGATGTGTTGCAGCCTTGTGTTTCATTCAACAAGGTGAATACGTATCAGTTCTACAAGGACAGGGTCTACAAGCTTGAAGATACGGGTCATGATTCAGGTGACTGGGATATGGCGTATCAGAGGGCTGAGGAATGGGGTGATCGGATACCCATAGGCGTCTTCTATAGGGAGGAGAGGCCGGGGTATGAGCATAATTTCCCGGTATTGGCGGAGGGTCCGTTGGTTGATCAGTCTCTTGTACGTGACTTGGAGAAACTCTTCAAGGAATATATGTAGTACTAGGGTCTTTTTTATTAACCAGCCCCTACATAGTTTCGAGGATGTCAAACTACAGCCCCACCAGAGATACGTTGGCGAAGCGAATTGCGGGTGAGATCGTTCTTAGCGGTCACCCTGGGCAGACTATGCGGAAGTGGAGGGGCTTGCTGAGTGTGAGCCAAATCGAGATGGCGAATAGTCTTGATTTGTCCCCTTCTGTGATCAGTGATTATGAGACTGGTCGAAGGAAGAGTCCGGGTAGTGGGTTCATTAAACGCTATGTGGATTCGTTGCTTGATATTGATGAGAGTCGTGGGGGTGAGTATATTCGGCAGCTTAGTCGGATTACGTTGGACCCTAGTGATGTTTTCTCTGATATCAGGGAGTTTATGGCGCCTGTTTCTATTCAGGAGGTCGTTGAGGCTGTTGATGGGGATATCTATAATGGTGATGATCAGCTTGAGCAGGATGTTTTCGGGTATACCGTGGTGGATAGCGTTAAGGCTATCATGATGCTCAGTGGCTTGGATTTCTACCGGATTTTTGGGACTACCAGTGAGCGTGCTTTGATCTTTACTGGTGTTAGCCGGGGGAGGTCGCCTATGATTGCTGTTAAGATTAGTCCGTTTAAGCCTAGGGTGATTATTTTGCATGGTGTGATTGATGATATTGATCCTTTGGCGGTGCAGCTTGCTCGGCATGAGGGGATTCCTTTGGTGGTTTCTAATATGAAATCCGAGGATGATCTTATTGATTCCTTGAAGGATCTTTACGAGTCTACTGTATAGAAATGGAGAAGGTGTTCTCCTATTTTAGTGGGAACGCTTGTAGCAGCATCTTGTTATGGCTGTTAAGGAGTAGGAGGTGGATTAGGTCCAGTAGCTCCTTGTCCTCTGTAAACATGCAGCTTAGGAATGGTAGTTTGCTGCCGCGTGTTGCCAGTCTGGCGAGTAGGAAACGCTTGTTGTCGCTGTTGATGAAGAGGATTGGTGTTTTTACGTGTACTTTTTGGACTTGGAATATGTAGCTGAGTTCTCGTGCCAGTGGGTTTGACTTGGGGTCGAGTGGGCTGTGTAGTTTGATTTCTATGCCTTGTTCTTGCATTTCGTCGAGGAGTCGGTGGTAGCTGTTGAAGAGTATTTCTAGGCCGTCTTCTGTGGTGATGATGTTTAGGTCTTGTTCGCTTTGTCTGATGATTTCGCTGCATTTTCCTCTGATGTCTTCTGTTGGGTCTAGGTACCAGACTAGTTTTTTTCTTGGGCCGCCTTTGTCGCTTTGTTCAGAGTAGAGGGTTTCTAGTCGGGTTATGATTTCTTTGAAGTCGTCTGCTTTTTCGAGGGTGAGGTTTAGTATGGCGTCGAAGCTTTCTCGTGGTTTGCTTGGAGAGAATTTTTTTGGTGCTCCTGGTATTTCGACTACTAGTCCGTAGTCGATGAGTTTTTTGAGGGTGCCGTAGACTTTTGTGCGTGGTACGTCGCAGTTTATGCTGAGTTTTCTTGCTCCTGCTGTTCCGAGGTTGATGAGGCTTAGGTAGACTTTGGATTCGTATTCGCTGAGTCCTATGTATTCGACGATTTTTGGCCAGAGGCTTAGTATGTCCTGTTTTTTGTGTAGTGGTCCGAAGTGTCTTCTTTTATTGTTATCCCCATCTTGCAACTTGGGTCTGAGTTGGTGTTTTTTGTTTTGTCTATTTTGTTTTGCTGTCACCTTGTCTGGTTTCTTCTTGGTGACACCCTTGGGTCTTGGTCTTTTTTCGGTGTACTCCAATCTTCTTCACTGATAGCTACAGTAGATGGGGTACAATCTGCATCTTGCGAATCTTGGAAACGGTTTTCCTGTCTATAACTAAAAATAAATGAAGACTCTAGTAAAATAGACTAAAAAGAGAAAGAAATTAGGATTTGATGAAGACCTTCATCATTGCGCCAACAGCTTTACCGGGGTCGTCTACGTGTCCCATTTCTGCTAGTGCGCTTTCCATGGCTGCCATTGTGGCTATGAGGTCGTTCATGGTGTCGTTGCCCATGTGTCCTACTCGTACTGTTTTGCCGCCTAGTTTGCCTAGTCCGCCTGCGATGATTACGCCGTATTTGTTGTACATGATGCTTCTCATCTTGGCGTCGTCCCATTCTTCGGGTATCTTGGGTACGCTCAGTGTATGGGCATTGTATCCTTTGGCTGGGAAGTTCGTTGTGCCTAGGGCTTCTATTCCTGCTAGGAATGCTTTTGCGTAGGTCTCGTGGCGTTTCCAGCGTGCTTCTAGTCCTTCTTCGTCGATGATGCGTAGTGCTTCTAGCATGCCTAGGACCAGGCCGGTTGCTGGTGTTGCGAAGTAGCCTAGGGGTTTGTCCATGATGGGTTTCCATTTTTTGAGGTTGACGTAGTAGTCTGTGGGTGGTGTTTTGCGGTTTTCGACTGCGTTCCATGCTTTGTCGTTTAGGCAGAAGTTGCTGATGCCTGGTGGTGCGCCTAGGGCTTTTTGGCTTCCTGTGAGGCAGTAGTCGATGTTCCATTGGTCCATTTTGACTGGCATTCCGCCCATTCCGCAGACGCTGTCTACGATGTATAGTGCGTCTGTGTTTTTGCGTAGTTGGCCTATTTTGTCTATTGGGTTGGCGATGCCTGTTGATGTGTCTACGTGTTCTACTGTGAAGAGTTTGTGTTCGTTGGTGTCTAGTTTTTCTTTGATCTGTTTGATGTCTACTGGGTCGCCCCAGTTGAATCTGAGTCTGTCTACGACTCCTCCGTGGGTTTCTACGATTTCTTCCCATTTTTCGCCGAAGTAGCCGTTTTCGACGCAGAGGACTTTGTCGCCTTTTTCCATGAGGTTGGCGATGGCTGCTTCCATTCCTAGGGTTCCGCTTCCTGCTAGGAGGAATGGTGTGCCTGTGGTGCCGAATATTTTCTTTTGGAGGGTTAGTGCTTCTGCGTAGCCTGTTACGAATTCTCCGCTTACGTGGCTGAGTACTGGTTTTGCGAGGGCTCTTAGGACTCTTGGGGATACGATGGTGGGTCCGGGGATCATGAGTAGTTCGCGTTCGTTGTTCATGGGTATTGATGGGTGTGTTTGGGTGTATTAATTATTCGGGTGGTGTCTACTGGTGGGTACTTTGGGAAAAAAATTTTCTTGTAGGAAGGTGTGTGAGGGGGTGTTATTTTTTGTTGACAAAAGTGTATACTGAAAAACGTTAAGGTGACGGTTTTCGTCATATATCAGGATCGAATCTGGGCTGTTCTGGGGATTGTTTCGTTGAAAGAAGCTACTTCTGGACTGGGTTGTTGGTACCCCCCCCTCCCCCCTTTGTTAGGCTGTCTGTTTCGTGTTTATAAATGGGTTCGCAGTCCATCGTGTTCGTGCTTATAAGTGTCTTCGCAGTGTTTTTTTGTATAGTTTTGTCAACAAAGTGAATATATTGATAAACCTATACATGGAGATTGGTTTCTCTGTTTATTTGATAGAGTCTGTTTTTGCTCTTATTGATGGGGTTTCGTGTGCTTTTTTGTCGGTTCGTGGTGTACGTTTTTGTACTGATTGGAGTCGGAGATAAGCTGTTTTAGGGCTTGTTTTTGGTTATTCAGGCGTGTTTGGGTTTTGATGGTTGACCCCCCTCCCCCTGTTAGCGGCTATTCTTTTCCGTAATGATTATATGTTCGGAAATCCGATGATATAATCGGAAATCCGAAGAAGGTGTTTGTGTGTATCTGGAGGATGTTTTGGGGAGTAAGACGAAGGTAAACATACTCTCCGTGTTGGTGAATGATCCGGGGCAGATTAATGAGGGTCGGCTTGCTAGGCGGGCTGGTGTTTCTGCTTCTGAGGTGAATCGTCAGATTGATGACTTGGTTTCTATTGGGTTGGTGAGTCTTAGCCGTGTGGGTAGGTCTAAGCTTTACAGTATTAACGTTGAGCATTTTCTGTATGATGCGTTATATGAGTTGTTCCGGAGTCTTGGTTCGGTTTACCGTGAGATAGCTGAGGGTGTCAAGGATTACGCTGTGTCTCTTGGCGGTGTGGAGGCGGTGATTCTTGTTGGTAGTGTTGCGTCGGGTTCGGTTAGGCAGGATTTTGTGGATAATCCCAGTGATGTTGATGTTGTGGTTGTTGTCGATGATGGAGGAAACCTTGGAGAAATGAAGAGAAGGCTTGTCAGTTATACCAATAACGAGGTTTATCCGCAGTATGGTGTGAACGCCTATACCATAGTTTTATCTGAAAGTGAATATATACGTGGTTTATCTGGTGATAAGTTCATCATAACAGCTCACACGTATGGAGAGACACTGTTTGGCGAGAAACCCACAAGAACGAGTACAATGGTCACTCAGAAAAGCACAGGAGT